>JAYSTS010000173.1:0-5593 GCA_043719475.1 Gammaproteobacteria bacterium
TGTGCTGTACGAGCTAGCCGAACCCGATGCGATCCTGGTGATGGATCGATTCGAGCAGACCCCCATCAACTACAGTCGGGAAGTCGTTAGCGTAATCACTGCTGATGGGTGGCGTGATGCGTGGACCTACTTCGCCAACCCCGCACGCAGGCAAACCGGCCGTGCTCCGGGGCGTGCGTATCTTCAGCACCTGCTGGCCGGGGCGCCCTATGTGTCTAAGACCTATCTTGCATTCCTGCGCAACCATCGTTTTGCCAATGATGGTGCCAATGGCTGAAGTACCCACAGATCTTGATATCGCCCGCTGTTTCAATTCGACCTTTGCGCGTTCGGAAAACGTTGTGTTGGTTGGTGGAGCAGACGCACCTTTTTATGTGCCGGCGGCGGCTCCGCATCGATCGATCATCCGGTATCGGGAGAACTTTGCGGCCAGCGCGCTGCATGAAGTTGCCCACTGGTGCCGGGCCGGCCGGGTTCGCCGATTGCAGCATGATTTTGGCTATTGGTATTTGCCACCCCCGAGGGATCAGGATGAAACTCACGCATTCCTCGATGCGGAGGTGCCCGCGCAGGCACTCGAGAGTATTTTCAGCGCGGCAGCAGGGTTGCCATTTCGTGTCAGCCTGGATGATCTTGAACTGGAACTCTCTGGTTACTGCGAGCAGTTTGCCGAGCGTGTTGCAGCTCGTGCGCAGCGGTGGAGGTCCAATGGATTGCCGGGGCGCGCCGGCAGATTTGAAGCCTCGCTGCGTGAGTGTGTATTTGCGGGATGGCGAATCACCAACACGTCGGCTGGGGCGAGAGAGCCTAAGCAGCCGACACGATTACGGAAGTGAGCTGGATGAGTAAGGGAGTCGAACAGGTCGATGCCGTTGTCATCGGAGCAGGAGTCGTCGGCCTGGCGGTGGCGCGTCGCCTGGCGCTGGGTGGACGGGAAGTCATGATCCTGGAACGGCATGACGCCATCGGTACGGAGGTCAGTGCACGCAATTCGGAAGTGATTCACGCGGGCCTGTATTACCCGACTGGCTCGCTGCGGGCTCGGCTTTGTGTGCAAGGCAAGGAACAACTCTATCAATACCTCGCACAGCGAAACCTTCCACATCAAAACTGCGGCAAGATTGTCGTTGCCGTGATTGATGAGCAGAAACAGGAGCTCGAAAAATACCGGCAGCAAGCGGCCATCAATCAGGCGGGAGACCTGATTCCGCTCAGTGCCGCTGACATCAAGGCGCTGGAGCCGGATGTTGAAGCTGTTGCCGGCTTGTTATCGCCAACCACCGGCATCATCGATTCCCACGCCTACATGCTGTCGCTGCAGGGTGACCTGGAAGCTGCCGGCGGTTTGGTCGTTCTCAAAACCAACGTTGATCGCCTTGAACTGACAACCAACGGGGTGACGGTGCACACTGCGGAACTGGTGCTGCAGACCCGGCTTGTTGTCAACAGCGCCGGGCTGTCAGCACCCAACGTTGCGGCGACCTGCATGTCAGCACCGACGCCGTATTTTGCGAGGGGGCGTTATTACACCTATAGCGGTCGCTCGCCCTTCAAGCGGCTGGTTTATCCACTTCCTGAACCTGGTGGCCTGGGTGTGCATGTGACACTTGATCTTGCCGGGCAGGCACGATTTGGTCCTGACGTTGCGTGGATCGACTCGGTTGATTACACCTTTGACGATACGGCCCGAGAACAGTTTGCGGCCGCGATCCGTCGATATTTCCCGGCACTCGACATGGCGCGGATGCAGCCGGGTTATACCGGTGTGCGACCGAAGATCACTGGCCCGGGGATGCCTGCTGCTGATTTCCGCATTGATGGGCCGGCTGACCATGGCATCGATGGTCTGGTCAATCTCTTTGGTATCGAATCACCCGGCCTTACGTCATCGCTTTCGATCGCGGACCACGTGTACAAACTTGTCAGTACGACATGAGGGTTGGACTTATCATCAACCCGGTTGCCGGCATCGGTGGATCGGTGGGCTTGAAAGGGAGCGACGGGCTTGACACCGTTGTGCAAGCGAGGGCACGGGGCGCAGTTCCGCGTGCTACGCAGCGGGTGCTGGAAATGCTGATGGCGCTCGGGCAAAGCGCACACCAAATCCAATGGGTCGCGCCAATCGGCCCCATGGGTGGTGATCTGCTGGGGACGCTGAAATTACCGGTAGAGCTCGTGCCTGGTACATCTCAGACAGGTTCAGTGCAGACGACGACAGCGGCCGATACCGTCCGAATAACCGAGTCGTTGTATGCCGCCGGGATTGGATTGCTGGTCTTTGCCGGAGGTGACGGTACTGCCAGGGATCTGCATGCAGTACTGGCCGATCGACTGCCAGTGCTGGGTGTTCCCGCCGGCGTGAAGATGCACTCCGGGGTGTTTGCAACGTCACCTCGGACAGCGGCGGAAGTACTGCTCCAGCTGGTGAGTGGCAAGCTGGTGAGCGGCGTTCGCGCAGAAGTGCGTGATGTCGATGAGGAGGCTGCGCGGGACGGTATAGCGCGCAGCCGTTGGCATGGAGAAATGCTTATTCCGATGGCAGGTGGCTTCATTCAACAAACCAAGATCGGCGGCCGAGAGGACGATGCGCTGGCGCTGGAAGATATCGTGCAGGGTGTATGTGCGCTGGTTGGCGACGATTCAGGTCGACCATGGATCTTTGGACCCGGCGGATCGATGCTTGCGATCAAGGAACGGTTAGGTGGACAGGGCACGTTGCTGGGAGTCGACGTTCGTTTGCCGGATAGCACGTGGTGCATTGATGTGAGCGAAACTGATCTTCTGGCCATTTTGGGTTCGCCTAGGAGCCTGTCGGATTTGAGCGATCGTCCCACCGGCGCAGTAGATCAGTCTCAAGTCCGACAGGCTCCTAGACTCGTCATCAGTTTTGGTCGCAACCAGGGCATTGTCTTTGGGCGCGGAAATCAGCAGTTGTCCCCACGCGTCCTCGCGAGGATGGATCGGCACGAAGACATCGTGCTGTTGGCCAGCCGGAGCAAGATAACCGGGCTCGAGGGGAGACCCTTGCTGCTCGACACAGGCGATGCGGCACTGGACCGACAACTGGCTGGCGTCTGGCAAGTGCTCTGCGGGTTTGATGACCGATTGTTATATCGAGTCGAACCGGCCTGATGATCAGCTGGCGATCAGATGGCGATCAGATGGCCTGATCAGGCATCGGCCCCGGAATGATCGGCCCGAGCCCGGGGAACCGTGTCATGTCGGCGATCATATCGAGCACCAGCATGCGTACGGTGGTTGAAGAACCATCCTGAAGCGCGTGTCGAAAGCGCTGCAATAACGTATTGGCTTCCACGGCGATGGCCGCAGATTCGCCTTCAAGCGAGGAAGGCTGAATCAACAACGCCAGACATCGTCCAGTCAATACAGCCTGTTCAACGGCGTCCGCGCGCAGTGTCTGCGTGAAGCGGATAAAACCCTCTTCGCGCAACCACACCAGCGCCTGGAAACAAGCCAGATATCGGTCACTGTGCATACCAAATTCATCGGTCTCCTCGGCCTGATACACATCTTCGACAAAGATGTCCCGTGGCCTAGGGAAAACAGAAGCCAGGATCTGGAGCGCGCGCGCCACGTCCTTGCAGAAGTCGTCCAGATTGAGGTTCACGTGAAGTTCCTTATCACTGGCGATACCGGCTCAGGAAGCGCTCGATACGGGAAATCGATTCGGTCAACTCTTCTTCACGCGGCAGGAACACGACGCGAAAGTGATCTGGCTCCGGATAGCTGAAGCCGGAGCCATGGACCACCAGTACCTTCTCGGCGCGGAGCAGGTCGAGCACAAACTGTTCGTCGTTGGTGATGTTGAATCGCTTGGTATCGATTTTCGGGAAGAGATAGAGCGCACCACGTGGTTTGAAACAGGTCACGCCCGGAATCTGATTCAGTAATCGCCATGCAACCAGTCTTTGTTCGTACAGTCGTCCGCCTGGCACAGTATATTCGTTGATGCTTTGATAACCACCGAGTGCTGTCTGGATTGCATGCTGGGTAGGCACATTGCTGCACAGGCGCAGACTGGCGAGCATGTTGAGCCCCTCGATGTAGTCGGTGGCGCGTTCTTTCGCTCCGCTGACCACCAGCCATCCCGTACGAAAGCCGGCGACCCGATAGGCTTTCGACAATCCGTTCAGGGTGAGAATCAGAAGATCATCGGCGAGGCTGCCAACCGCTGTGGGTTCCGCCCCGTCATAGATGATCTTGTCGTAAATCTCGTCGGATAGAACCACCAGGTCGAATTCCCGAGCGATTTCCAGCATCGCCTCCAGCATGGCGCGTTCGTAAACCGCGCCGGTGGGATTGTTCGGGTTGATGATGACCATCGCCTTGGTGCGTGGTGTGATCAGTGAACGCAGATGTTCCAGGTCAGGTTGCCAGTTGGCGCCTTCGTCACACCGATAGTGTCTGGCGACGCCACCACACAAGGTTGTCGCGGCAGTCCACAGCGGAAAGTCAGGCGCGGGGATGAGGACTTCATCACCGTTATCCAGCATTCCCTGCAGGGACATCATCACCAGTTCGGATACACCGTTGCCGATGTAGATATCGTCGATGTCGACGTCTTTGATGCCGATCTGCTGACAGTACTGCATGACTGCCTTGCGCGCGGTATACAGCCCCTTTGAGTCGGAGTACCCCTGCGCAGCCGGCAGATGATGGATCACGTCGCGGAGTATTTCTTCCGGCGCTTCGAAGCCGAATGGCGCCGGGTTACCAATGTTGAGCTTCAGTACCTTGTGGCCTTCTTCTTCGAGCCGCTGGGCTTCTTTCAGTACCGGCCCGCGAATGTCATAACAGACATTGTCAAGCTTCCTGGATTTGGCGAAGACGCGCGGCTTGCGAGAGGACAACGGGGTAACTTTCGGATTCGTGGTTTCCATGACTGCTCGGCTGGATTGGCTCAGTTGGAGGGCTCGGCTTAAGATAGCCGCTTACTTCAGAAATGGTAGCAGGACGGTCATGAACAAGGTATCCGAGAGCAAGGTCATCAAGAGCGAGGAGCAGTGGCGTGCGGAACTGAGTGAAGAAGAATACGAGATCACCCGCTGCTCAGCGACCGAGCGGGCGTTTAGTGGTTTGTACTGGGACACCAAGACAGCCGGTATCTACAACTGCAAGTGCTGCAATACCCCGTTGTTCGATTCCAGTTCCAAATACGATTCCGGTACTGGCTGGCCGAGTTTTTATCAGCCCATCAGCAAGGACGTGGTCGCAACTCGCGATGATATGAGTTACGGGATGCGCAGGATCGAAGTGGTTTGTGCGATCTGTGAAGCTCACCTGGGTCACCTGTTTCCGGATGGCCCGAATCCGACCGGACTTCGCTTCTGCATGAATTCAGCCTCACTCGAACTCGACGCTAAGGAGGTCTGAGTCCATGCATCCTGGAATGGTTGCCGCCCAGACGCCTGACAAGATTGCCTACGTGATCGCCGAGACCGGTCTTGCGGTCAGCTTCGGAGAACTCGAACGAGGGGCCAATCAGGGTGCGCATCTGTTTCGGAAGCTGGGTCTGAAGCGTGGCGACCACATCGCCATTCTGCTCGAGAACCACCCGCGCTTTTTCCAGATT
>JAYSTS010000174.1:0-2594 GCA_043719475.1 Gammaproteobacteria bacterium
CTCACGGCGCTGGTGCGCAGGCTGGCGAGGTCCGATCCTGAACCAGGTTCGCTGTAACCCTGACACCACCAGATTTCACCGCGCGCGATCTTCGGTAGATGCAGCAGCTTCTGCGCTTCGTTGCCATATTCGAGCAGCGCCGGACCAATCATGCTGATGCCCATGCCGACATGAGCAGGTCTTGCATTGATGCGCCGCAGCTCTTCCTGCAGCACCTGATTCTGAGCCTTGTCGAGACCCGCCCCGCCATAGGCTTTTGGCCAGGTCGGCACAACAAATCCACGCTCAGCCATCCGGTCGAGCCACGGCTTAGATTCGGAATTGCGCCAGACCGCACGTTTGCCACCGCCGGGATACTCCTCCGCTGCCATAGGCGTTTGCATCGACGGTGGACAGTTGGCCGCAAGCCAAGTTTGAACGTCGCGACGGAATTCGCTGAGCGCAGCAATGCTGGTCATTCTCGGGTCTCTCGGTGACGGTATGGGCCGTAGTCTAACAGGCGAATTGGCTCGTGCGATCCACACAGGCCATGCACTCTCATCACAATCCTGACGCCGGTCCTGACACCAGCCCTGACTCCGGCGCTGACCCCAGCGCTAGGCAGAGGGAGAAGCGCCGTGTATACCTGCACGGAAGGAAATGGAGCACTGCATTGGAAACCGCAAAGCCACAGATCGCGCGGTCTCGCCTGTCACGTTGGGTCATGGCGAGTTACGGCGCACCGGCCATGCCACTATCGATGATGGCACTGCCGCTCGCAGTCTATCTGCCTGCAGTGTATGCCGACGCCAACGGTTTCGGCCTGTCGCTGGGTTTCGTGATGTTGATGCTGGCGCTCTCGCGGGTCTTTGATGGCGTCACGGATCCGATCATCGGCTTCATGTCCGATCGAGCGCGCACGCGATGGGGCCGACGCAAACCTTTCATCCTCGTCGGTACACCGATTTTCATCGCCGGCCTGTGGTTGCTCTGGATTCCGCCTATCGCGTTTACGGAATTTGAGTTCCTCGGCTTCACCATGAACACAGGCTACCCCTGGTTGCTCGGCGCCCTGGTCCTGATGTACATCGGCTCGACCATCAAAGACGTTCCGTACAGCGCCATGGGCGCAGAGCTGGCCGGTGATTACCACGAACGAACGCTGGTCATGAGTTGGCGCGAAGCCTTTGCGGTGTCCGGGTCCCTGCTTGGGGCATTCACGCCCGCGATCCTCGTACTTCTGGGTTACACCAAACCGACCGACAATGTCTATGTGCTGACGATCTTCACTGCCATCGTCATGCCGATTTTTGTCTTCAACCTTTTGTTCAGCGTGCCGGAAGCGCCGGTCACCGAGGCGGATTCCAGGCGTATTCCGTTCCGGGACAGTTTGTGGGCAATGTTGAGCAATGAACCGTTTCGCGCGCTGGTGATCATTTTTCTGTTCGCGACCATCGGCTCGGCGATGACCAACAGCATGAGCTTCTTCTTTGTCAAACACGTGCTGCTGGCGGGAGACCTCTATGGGTTCTATCTCGCGCCCTACTTCATCTCCCAAATCGTCGCGATCCCGTTCTGGTTCTGGCTGTCACGCCGATTCGGCAAACACCGTACGACGATGGTTGCCATCTTCTGGTATGCCCTGTGGTCCTGTTTCATTCCGCTGATTGTCGTTTCGCCGGCCATCTGGTTCACGGCATTCGAAATACAGCACCTGCTTGCCTTCCTGCCCGCAAGTTCGATCGAGACCGTTGCCAGTTATTTTGTGGGTGTGCCTACGGGCAAGTTCATCTTCTTTGTCGTCGTCATGATGTTGAAGGGCTCGGCAATCGGTGCTCTGGCTGCTTTGCCTCTGGCCATGGCAGCTGACGTCATCGATCTTGATGCGGCGCGCACCGGTAAACGTCAGGGCGGGGCATACATGAGCGTGTGGACGATGACCCGCAAGCTGTCTTATGCACTCGGGCTGGTGATCGGCGGTGTGGCCGCTACCTGGGTCGGCTTCGATTCGCTACGTAACCCACTCGTCAATCCGAATACCGAGAGTGCGTTGCTGTGGCTGGCTGTGCTGTACTCGATCATCCCGGCGGTGTTCATGTTCATCTCCATGCCATTGCTCTGGACCTACAGCCTCACAGAAGAACGTCTGAAGCAGATCCAGCAGGAAATGGCCGATCAGCCAGCCGCTGGACAAACTGTACCAGCGACCGCAGTCTGACAAGATACCAAACAGGGGAAGAGTTCAGTGACCAAGCGACTGGCCGGCAAAGTTGCCATCATTACGGGCGGTGCAAGCGGCATGAGGCCACACGTCTACAGCGCCATCAAGACCGCAGTGATCAATCTCAGCAAGAGCGTCGCGCTCGAACCGGGGCCTTTGACATCCGCATCAACGCGATCCGTCCAGGCGGCAACGCAACACCTATTTTCGCCGGACAAATGGCATTGAAAGACAATGAGGACTACGCCACCTGCTTTCTGGCCAGTGACGAAGCGTCATTTATTTCTGGCCATGCACTAGCCCGCACTATTCATGAAGGATCGTAGCGAGGGCGTCGAGAGTAGTGAAAACGCTGGGTGGCGCGGACAGGAGCGCGCGCAGGCGTGCTTGACAG
>JAYSTS010000175.1:0-5569 GCA_043719475.1 Gammaproteobacteria bacterium
AACCGATCGGCAGGTGGCTTTTCCATGATCGAATTGTTGGTGGCTGTGCTCATCATGGGCATCGGCGTGCTCGGTGTCACTGCACTGCAGATGGTCAGCCTGCAAAACAACCGTGGAGCACTGCAGAGAGCCGAAGCGGTGCAACTTGCCTATGACATGATGGATCGGGTGCGAGCCAATCCGGCTGGCACACCACCTGGCTCTGCCTACTCAGGTCTGGATCTGACTGATGGGCCACCGAATGCGACGAACTGCAACAACCAGAATTGCACGCAGGCGCAGATGGTGGATTTTGATCAGGCGATATGGAAGTGCAGTCTCGGCAACTACCACACTCAGAACATCTGTCAGACGCTGCGTGCGGCAGGTGTTATTGCCGACGAAGATGATCAACCAGGGCTTACTGCGGGTGATGGCAGCGTTGCTGTCGATGGCAATGGTGTCATCAACGTCACTGTGCAGTGGACGGAGCTGGCCACTCAGCAAGTTCGCACTATTACCATCAACAGTCAGAGCTGAGCCATGCCACGTCAATCCAGGTCTTCAACGCAGGGATTTTCGCTAATCGAGTTGATGCTGGCGCTCGCTCTGGGTGTAGTCATCACGTCCGGAATCGTGCAGCTTTTTGTCGGCAACAACCTGACGTACACAACGTTGCAAGGGCAGTCTCGATTGCAGGAAGGCGCTCGCTACGCACTTGATTTCGTTTCGGAAAGCGCACGCGCAGGTGGCTACTTCGGTTGTGATCCAGACCTGGACAAACGGTACACAACGCTGAACCAGGACCTTGAAAACACGTTCGAGATGAACCTGATGCAGCCGCTGGCCGGTTTTGACTATGTCGGTGGTGGTGGCACGTCGATGACCGATTGGAGCCCGAGCGCTGCGGCGTTGCCGCGGGTAGGCGCAGCGACGACCACGCCAGTACCGGCCAATGGGCTCAACTTTGGCAATATCGCGCCGCAGACCGATATCCTCGCCGTACGTCGAGTCGATCCACCAGGCGAACGAATTTCTGCAATTGTGCAACCCGATGCCAATCCGGTGGTGATCGAAGATGATGGGAACGTCGCGTTTGCCGCCAATGAGTTTGCCGTCATCAGCGACTGTGAGCAGGCGGCCGTGTTTCGAATCACTGGGGTGAATGATACCGGCGCCACGATTGAACTCGCTCGCGCTGAGAACACCGGTCCTGGGTCTGCGATCTTCCAGAATCGAGCAGCCGCCACGCTCTCCGAGCAGAATGTCGCTTATGGGGCCGCGACGAACTCGCAGGGTGCAACGGTTGCGCGCTTGTTTACGGAGGTCTACTTCATCGCCAACAGTGCCAGCACCAACAATCGCGGCCAGACTCCGTTGTCCCTGTGGCGGAAGTCTGGAGCAGCCGCGCCCGTTGAACTGGTCGAGGGTATAGAGGATCTGCAACTGTGGTTTGGTATCGATTCAACGCCGAACGACAACATCAATGCACCAAATCGATATGACGATTTTGCGGCCACCAATCTGAACGATGTGGTGCGCACTCTACGCATACAGATCACGGCCAGCACCGTGGATGTGGTCGACCCGAATGCGACTCAACCGGTCAGACGTACCTTCAGCCAGACCATCTCGCTGCGAAATCAGGGTTAGACGATGCAACTACCTGTACGTTCGATTGTTATAGCACCGGCTCGTCAGCAGGGGATTGTGCTGTTCATCAGTCTGGTGCTGCTGTTGGTGCTAACCATCGCAGGCGTGTCTGCCGTGCAGACGACGACGCTTGAGGAGCGCATGGCACGTAACTCCCACGATTCGTTGATCGCGTTTCAGGCGGCCGAAGCAGCGCTGCGACAAGCAGAAAACTGGATGGATGCGAATGTTGTTGGTACCGCTCTGTTTGATTCCGCAGGTGCAGGCGGCATGTGGTCAGCGGCGGAATTCGGTGAAGACGATCGGTGGACAGATGAAGCGGTATGGACTGGCGCGCAGACTGTTGCGGTGGCTGTCAATATGCCCGATGTGGCCGCGCAACCACGTTACCTGATCGAATGGCTGGCGACGGTCCAGCGCTCCGAGAACTCGGTGATGATCCAGAGTTCTTATAGCAGCTTGTTTGATCGCATTGAAGTTTTCCGTATCACCGCGCGCGGTGTTGGTGGGTCCGCCAACTCGCAGGTATTCCTGCAGAGCACGTACGGCATGGTGTTCTGATTTAATTATGAAAACACAGATGACAAACACACAAAGCCAGGAGAGAAATATGCAGTATCTGGCCCTTCGAAAGCTGGTACTGGCTGCCGCTTTGTCAGGCCTGGTGCCTGTTGCTTTGGCTGCCCCACCTGTCGCGAGCCCCTCAACTCAGACCTTGAGCGGGACAGGCTGGGTTGAGGATCGACCGGATTTTGAATTCCAGCTCAGTACTGTCTTCAGCGATGCAGATCCGGGCGACCAGCTTACCTACCGTCTGGTCAGTTCTAGCGGCACAACGTTATTTGATGTCGTTGTCGATACCTCCGACGGCAAAGTTGATCTGGGTACGGAAGCAAATGCCAATGGCACCCAGGTTCTCGTTTTCGAAGCTCGCGATACGACAGCCGGTACCGCGACCTTCACGCTGACCATCACACTGACTGGAGCCAACGATACGCCTGCAGCAGTCAATGATTCTGCGACCATGGCTGAGGTTGATCCGGGTGGTTCAGGCTCTGTGGTCATTGATGTGATCAACAACGATGAACCGGGTGATCCGGTCACGCAGATCGTTCAGTATGGCCGCAACTGGCCGAGCGATCTTGATCCTCAGTTCCCGAATTCTTCGGAAAGCACGCCGACGACTCAGCACGATGAGTCCGGAATTCAGGTGACGATTCCCAACGGGACCATCGGATTGCGGCCGAATGGATCGTTGGAGTATTTCCCCAAACCAAACTTTTCTGGTGCGGACTTTTTCACGTATACGATACAGGATGCGGACAATCAGACGTCTACTGCCACAGTGAACATCACTGTTGTAAGTGACGATGATCCGCCGCGCACGTGGTCCACCTACGAGTACACGGTAAATCAGGGCAGTTTCCTGAACATTGGCGCGGGCGGTGGTCTGCTGTCGCGCACGATAGACGATGATGGTGATACCGTTCAGGTATTCATCGTCACACCGCCATCAATTGGCAGCTTGAGTCTGAACAACACCACTGGAGCATTTACCTATACACCACCACCAGCGTACGGCAACGCCGGCGATCCAGCGGTGACGTTTGTGGTGCAATATCGTGAACTTCCATCCGGTCGCGAAGACCCAAGTGCTCAGGCGACGATCACCATTAATTTTGATCCGATCGACCCGCCGATTACCGGTGCAACCGCCAATCAGATCACGCAGTTGATGGCACTCGCGGATGTACCGCTGGAAGACGCGATCAGCGCCGAGGCGAACGTTCTGGTGATCATGGACGACTCGGGCTCCATGGACTGGGCCATGGTGACACCTGGACAGGATAGCCTCTTCAGAATCAATAACTCGGCGACCAAGCAGGCATCGGTTCCAGCCCGGTCCCGCAGCTACTTCTATTTAAACCAACTGGCAACGAATTCCTATGGCGGCAATTCGAACCTGCCGACGCAAGAAACGATCAACGGTAACAACAAGTTTACGAACAATGACTACGGCGTGTGGCGTGGCTGGAATCCGCAGTACAACACCATCTATTACGATCCGTTGGTATTCTACGAGCCGTGGATCGGCCTGAACCGAAATTCGGTCGACTTCGTACAATCCATACCCACTGCTGCGGTGCTTGATCCGTACGACGCCGTAGCGCAGACAGTGAATCTGACGGCCGAAAATCTGAGTTATACCTCATCCAGTGTCCCAACCACGTTCAACGATGGGGATGGGCTGGAGAGCGTGACCAACAACAACGTCCATCTCGCGCATTACTACACAACGACGGCCCCGCTTGGCACTTTTCCAACCTTCAATCAGATGGGAATTCGTATCGATATCCGCGCCAACTATACGCTTAACAATGACACCGTACTGACGAGTTACCCAGGTGGCATTTCCCGGGTAGATTGCGCCGCTGACGATGGCAATCCGTTAACCTGCACTTACGCCCAGGAAATCCAGAACTTCGCCAATTGGTTCAGCTACTTCCGTCTCCGCGAGTACACTGCGAAGGCAGCCCTTGGGCGCGCGGTAGCCGGTGCCTCCAATCTTCGCATGGGTTATGGTGTACTCAATCAAACCACGCACCGGGAGCCACTGGATAGCCTTAATGCATCCTATCGGGTTGGCCAGAAACGCGAACTGCTCGAGAGGGTTTACTCCCTGAACTCCATCGGTGGCACACCGCTGCGCACCGCTCTGAATCGTGCTGGACGTACTTTTGAGTGTTTGAGCGACAATACCTTTGGCACACCAGCGGCAACACCAGGTAGCGCAAATTGTCCTGTCCAGGCTGCGCCTGAAGGGGAATGTCAGGCAAATTTCACGCTGTTGTTTTCGGATGGCGAATGGAATGAAACGTTCACCAGTGCCAACGACGACAGTCAGACACCCTCCGACCCAAGTCCATCGGCGTTTGACGGCGGAAAATTTGCGGATGGATTTACCTCGACGCTCGCGGATGTGGCGATGTATTACTACGAACGTGATCTGCATACCTCACTCGCAAATCGTGTGGCAACCACAACGCGTGACCAGCAGAATGCGCCGGCGGCAGCGTTTACCAACAACAGTGAAACGATGCATCAGCATATGAAAACATACACTGTGGGATTTGGATTGGTGGGAAATTTTACCGAGGCCAACCTGCCTGTAGACTATACAACTGCATTCGCGTGGCAAAATCCGACCTCGAGCAGTGCCGCGAAGATCGATGACATGCTGCACGCGGCAACCAATGGCCGAGGTCAGGGGCTGTCTGCCAACAATCCGGTTCTGCTTACCCAAGCCTTTCTATCGGCATTCGCAGAATTTTCCGACAGCACGATTTCAGTCTCCGCAGTAGCGTTCAACTCAACCGCGTTGCGCGAAGACACAGTCGAATATCGCGGTTTTTTCAATCCGAAATTTCATACCGGTGATTTGCGATCGCTGCGCGTGAATTCAGCGACAGGCATCGTTGATGCACTCAATCCGATCTGGCGGGCTTCGGTGCAGATGGATCAGATTCTGCCGGCAAACAGGGTGATTACCACCTATGATGACGTCACAGGTCTGGGCAAACCCTTCCTGTGGGCAAACCTCAACAATGATCAGAAAGCAGTCTTGAGCACAACCGAACTCGACTGGCTGCGTGGTATCCGTACGCAGGAAGAGCCAAATGGAATATTCAGGCAACGTCAGGGGGCGGAAGGTTTGTTGGGGGACATCGTTCACTCTGCGCCGGTTTTTGTCGGTGCGCCACGTGCGTTTCGACGAAATCAGGCTCCTTTCCCCATCGTTACGGGAGACATCTACTCCGACTTCGCCCAGGCCAAAAAGACCCGACAACGGGTAGTCTATGTGGCAGCCAACGATGGCATGTTGCACGGCTTTGACGCGGGGACAGGTAATTCCCATGGCACGGGTAACGAAGTATTT
>JAYSTS010000176.1:0-15299 GCA_043719475.1 Gammaproteobacteria bacterium
ATGGTCGCGAGCCGCTGGTTGCCATAGAGCAGCGTCACCTGACTATCCGGCTCGATCGCGAGTATGGATCTGATATTTGAAATGACCGGGGTGATACCGCTGCCACTGGCTATGAAACAGTAGGTGGCTGCATGGTCCGCCCGCACATGCGCGCAGAAGTTTCCTTGTGGAGGCGCGACATCGATGTCCATTCCCATCACCGCGTGGTCATTGAGCCAATTGGATACCACACCGCCCTGGACCCGTTTGATCGCAATCTGCAGTGTTTCATCCTGCACGCCGGCGCAGATCGAGTAGCACCTCGTCACGATGATCCCAGCGATGTTGACGCGCACCGTCAGGTACTGACCAGGA
Source organism: Gammaproteobacteria bacterium (assembly GCA_043719475.1). Lineage (GTDB taxonomy): Bacteria > Pseudomonadota > Gammaproteobacteria > Pseudomonadales > Azotimanducaceae > SYFY01. The sequence continues at coordinate 355 of JAYSTS010000176.1, forward strand.
AGTCGACGAAAGCACGGTTGAAGGTCGGCCGGAACTGAAAAGGTGATGCGAATCGCTTGATCGGTTTCCGGTCGAACTTCCATGACGCGCAGCGTATAAAAGGTGGTCATGGTGATCAGAACACTTTGAATCGGTCGAAGACTTCCAGACAGTCGAGACAACGATACAGCGCCTTGCAGGCGGTGGACCCGAACACACTGATACTGCTGACCCGGTTCGATCCGCACTGCGGACATTGAATGTCCTTGTCGGGTGGCGCGATGCCCGCTTGGTGCAACTTGTCACGCGTTGTGCGATCAAGCCAGTCCGTGGTCCAGACCGGTTGCAGCTGCGTTTCAATGAGCACATCAGTGACGCCGACCGCCTGCAGGGCATCGATCACATCGTCGCTGATGGTGACCATCGCCGGACACCCCGTATAGGTTGGTGTGAGTGTGACGACAACACGCTCACCAACGCGCTGCACATCCTGCAGGATACCGAGCTCCCAGATCGACAGCGCCGGCATTTCAGGATCGAGTACCTGATCCAGCACGGACCAGAGAGACGGCTCCGATGATGCATCGCGTCGCTGCCTGCGGGCCACCGCGTCTGCCTGCTCCAGCACCAAGTCGCCAGGACGGAGTATTGGCGTATTCACCAATGCAGACCAGGGTACGCGCGCTGCACAAACTGCAACTCACTCAGCAGATGACCCAGGTGTTCCGTGTGTAATCCCCGTCGGCCACCGTCCACCTGCCAATCCAGAGCCGGTAGCACGATGGCGACACCGGACAACGTCTGAGCCACGACCGCCAGCCAGGGCTCGCGCAATGGTCCAAGCGCCACCGCGAAACCTGTGCTCACCAACTCGTCTTCAAGACTGTCCTGTGCAAACAGCTCTGGCGTAAAACCCCACAGTTCGTCGATTGCGGACTGCAGTCGACGATGACTCTCATCGGTACCGTCGCCCAGCCTGAGCATCCAGTCCGTACTGCGACGCAGGTGATAGCGGCTTTCTTTCACACACTTGGCGCCAATGCCTGACAGCCGGGAATCCTTCGACTCAGCGAGCCTCTCAAGAAACGGTACGGCCAGACAATCGACCATGAACTGTCGTGCCATGGTGAATGCAAAATCACCGCGCGGCAGTTCGTGGATGAGGTGGTTCGTGAAAGCACGGCAATCACGCTGATAGGCGAAGCTGTCTTCGGTTGCGCCCTGCCCGGTGCGTTCTGCCGCATAGCTGTAACACAGACGCGCTCGGCCGAGCAGATCCAGCGCCACGTTGGCCAGTGCAAGTTCTTCTTCCAGCATTGGCGCAGACCCCGTCCATTCAGACAATCGATGCCCCGCAATCAGGGCATCATCGCCGAGGCGCACGGTGTAGGTGGTCAGCGGATCGAGTATCAAAGGCAGCATCACACTCACATGCTGTTGACTGAGTCAGGTAGTTTGTAGTGCATCGCATGTCGATACGGCTTGTCGTCCAGGGGATCAAAAAACGGTTCCACATCACCTTCCTGCGAGGCCACGATATCCGCCGATCGAACCACCCAGATACTGACGCCCTCACCACGCCGCGTATAAACATCACGGGCATACTCAATCGCCTGCGCATGATCCTGAGCATGCAAGCTGCCGACGTGTTTGTGATCCAGACCGCGTCGTGGCCGCAGGAAAACCTCAAACAATTGCAGATCACTCATGGCCACCAGCCCTCGAAATTGAAGCCTGCTCTGCGTGCTTGCGATCATGGGCCACCACCGCCGCTCGAACCCATTCACCCTCAGCGTCCGCGTGTTTGTGATGTGCGATCCGCTGCCGACTGCAGGGCCCACCGCCTGTCATCGATCGCTGAAATTCGTTCCAGTCGATCTCGCCAAAGTCGTGGTGTCCGCGCTCTGCATTCCACTCAAGGTCAGGATCAGGCAGGGCCAGGCCGATCGCCGCCGCCTGCGCAACCGTCTGATCAACAAATTTCTGGCGCAATTCGTCGTTGGTTTGACGCTTGATCTTCCAGGTCATGTTCTGCGCCGAATGCGCCGATGCCGCGTCATGCGGACCAAACATCATCAGCGACGGCCACCAGAATCGATTCAGTGCATCCTGTGCCATGGCTTTCTGTTCGCCACTGCCCGCTGCAAGCACCATCATGATCTGGTAGCCCTGCCGCTGATGGAAGCTCTCTTCCTTGCAGATGCGCACCATCCCTCGAGCGTAAGGACCATACGACGTGCGCTGCAGCGAGATCTGATTGACGATGGCCGCGCCATCGACCAGCCAGCCGATTGCCCCGACATCGGCCCAGGTCAGCGTCGGATAGTTGAAGATCGAAGCATATTTGGCCGCACCCGAATGCAGGGCATCGGTCATTTCCTGACGACTGACGCCCAGCGTTTCCGCTGCGCTGTACAGATAGAGTCCGTGACCCGCTTCGTCCTGGACCTTGGCCAAAAGGATGGACTTGCGGTGCAGTGTCGGGGCTCTGGTGATCCAGTTGCCTTCCGGTTGCATGCCGATGACTTCTGAGTGTGCATGCTGGGAAATCTGGCGGATCAGTTGCTGACGATAGCGATCAGGCATCCAGTCCTTTGGCTCAACCTTTTCTTCGGCGTTTATCCGATTCTGAAAGTGCTGTAGTCGTGTGCTTTCGTCAGAGGTCATGACCGATCTCAATATTCCACCGCGTCGTATTCGAAAACGAAGCTGCCGGGTGCCATATTGAGCCGGTGCCGGGCCCCGGGCAAGGTTGCGTCAGCCGTCACATATCCAACATCTTCCTTCCACATCGCGACGCGAACACCATCGGCGCGTTTGCCGATTCTGGTTTCATAAATGCGTGGTGATCGTTGACGGAATTTTTCCAACAACACCGCGATACCGCTAGCACTGGCCAGTTCAAACAAGGTGACCCACGTCGGTGGAGCGAGATCAATCTCGCCTGCGGCGTGTTTGGCCAATGCGTCTGCGGGCCTGATCCATTGGTGATCCTGGATTTCGCCACCATCGATACTCACCTCGTGGTTATCCGCAGCTGCCGCAAAGAACCAGGTGGCAAATCGTTTTGGTGTTCCCGGTGGAGGTGTCCAGTGGGCAAACCAGACAAAGCCAGCTTCCGGCGCAGTTATACCCGCCTCCTCCATGGTTTCCCGAACCGCCGCTGTTCTGGCTGCGACGTTGACATCCTTGTTCTCCGGGTAGTCCTCCGCATCAATGCGGCCACCCGGGAATACCCACATGCCACCAAACGTTATTTGCGAAGTTTTATGCAGCATCAATACTTCGATCTGCGGCGTCTCGCGCAGTAGCACGACGGTCGCAGCAGGAATGGTATCGTTGGCCCGACCACTGCCTTCCGGATTGTCACCGTAGATATCGTTGCGGTGCTTGTTGTCGCTGTTGCTCATGTGTGTGGCTCATGGGTGCGGCTCGAAAGTGACGTGCTGCACGCGTTCGTGTTGCTGACCTGGGGATTATGGCATTAACCTCAATTGGACAATATCTACGCAACCGAAAATGCTGCGCAGGAGTATTTAAGAGCTTCGGAACGATTGACTGAAGAGAAGGTCGGGATTGCAGTAGAAATCAAACCGTAAGGTCACAACCAATGAAGTTGGCAGATTCAGCAGTGGGACGTCGAATAAAAGACGCCCTGTGGGAGCGATCTCCTGATGGCGAACCGTTGGTTCCGGGACTTTGTGGGAGCGATCTCCTGATCGCGATCTTCGATGATCCCAACAATCGCAGTCTGGAGACCGCTCCCACAAGAGACCACAAAGTCACGAAACCCAATGTCTGTGGGATCTCCTGATCGCGGTTTTTGTAACGGTAAATGTCGAAAATCGGCACAGGATGAATCGTTGGGGCGACGTGTGCGTTGTGCGCCTGCAGCGTTACCGATTGTTGTCGAATCAAGGTTAAATCTGCCGCCAACTGCTGATGCAGAACCAGCCAGGAACAGCCAGGAACAGCCAGGAACAGCCAGGAGCATAGAGAGCATGAAGAAGTTTGGCGTGGGTGTCATCGTCACGATCGTTATCGCGCTCACTCTAGCGTGGTTCAATCGAGCGGAGTTGATGCTGGCCTTCGTGAGGTATAGCAGCGCCATCGATGTCGCAACGAATCAACCGATCGCCTGGCAGCAGGGTCCGAGCCAGGCAGTCGCGACCCATACCGAACGCCCGCCCAACATTATTTTCATCCTGGCTGATGATCTGGGCATGAATGACCTGAGCACCTTCGGCGGCGGTGTTGCCGGAGGCGCGGTGCCGACTCCTGCCATCAATCGGCTGGCGGAAGACGGCGTGAGCTTTACCCAAGCCTATACCGGCAACGCCACCTGTGCGCCGTCTCGGGCCATGTTACTGACCGGTCGTTATCCCACCCGCCATGGTTTCGAATTCACGCCAACACCACCTGGGATGGGTCGCGCACTCAATCTCATGGCCGCTGACATGGAGACCGGATTGCCACCGGTAGAATTCAACGAAGCGGCTGCCGAGGGCGTGCCTGAATACAACGACCAAGGGTTACCAGGGTCCGAAATCACGATCGCCGAGTTGTTGAAAGCGCGTGGCTATCACACGGTACACATCGGAAAGTGGCACCTGGGTCTGGGCGCCGAATATGGTCCCAACGCGCAGGGGTTCAATGAGAGCCTGCTGATGGCCAACGGCCTGCATCTGCGGGAAGACGATCCGAATGTGGTGAACGCCAAACTGCCGTTTGATCCGATCGACAGGTTTTTGTGGGCCCGCATGAAGTTCGCAGCGTCGTACAACGAAGGCCCGCTCTTCGAACCCGCAGGCTATCTCACTGACTACTGGACCGATGAATCGCTCAAGGTGATCGAAGCCAACCAGCATCAACCATTTTTCCTCTACCTGGCCCACTGGGCAGTACACACACCGTTGCAGGCGACTCGCGCCGATTACGACGCCGTCGGTGACATTCAGCCGGATCGACTGCGCGTCTACGCCGCCATGGTGCGCGCGCTCAACCGAAGCGTTGAACGCATCATGGAAAAGCTGGACGAACTGGGCCTCATCGAAAACACGCTGGTAGTCTTCACTAGCGACAACGGTGGCGCAGGATACATCGGTGTTCCCGAAGTGAACGCGCCGTACCGCGGCTGGAAAATGACCTTTTTCGAAGGTGGCATACGCACCCCGCTGTTCATGCATTGGCCAACACGCATCGCGCCTGGCGAAACCGTCACCCGACCTGTCGCCCATATCGACCTCATGCCGACGTTTGCAGATGCGGCCGGCGCTGCACTGCCGACGGATCGGGTGATTGATGGCATCGACCTGTTACCCGCCGCCACCGGCGAGGGTCGGGTCATCCGGCCTGGTGATGCGCTGTACTGGCAGAGTGGTTATTACCAGGCCGTTCGTCGTGGCGACTGGAAACTGCAGGTCGATGCTCGTCAAGGCAAAAAGTGGTTGTTCGCTCTGGCGGAAGATCCAACCGAACAAAACAACCTCGTTGATCAGGAACCTGCCATCACAAAGGAACTCACCGCGCTGCTGGCGGCACATCAGGCCGACCGTACGCCACCACGGTACCCCTACACCACCGAGGGTCCAACAGCGATCGACAAGACGCGGGCGGACACGGTAACTGCAGAGGATGAGTACATTTACTGGCCGAATTGAGGGCCGCTTCGTTGTTGTTGGCTACAACCTTGTAGGAGCGACCTCCTGATCGCGATCTTCGATGACCCCAACAATCGCGGTCTGTACAGACCGCTCCCACAGAGACACCACAGAGACCGCTCTCAGCAAAACGGCAATCCGAATGCGCCGCCTACGGCCGGCGCCCCTCGATATAGTCGTCAATCAGCTCATGATAACGACGAACGCGGTTCTCCTGGTTTGACAGGTAGACCCCCTTGTAGGCGCGCGACCGGAACCCGGTCTGCTGGCGCACGAAGACTTCAATGTCTTCGTCGATGGTTTTACCCATGGACACCTCGCCAACCTTGAACACCACATGTGGATTCTCGGCGTCACGCGGAAAGTTACCGATCTGCGTGCTGACCGGTCCGGTCTCACCTTCAGGCTGACTGCAGTACCACCAGTTGTCGAAAAGACACTGTTCAGGATCCGTCGCGTGCGGTCTGGCACGGAGGAAGTGGAATCCATCGGCCCACACGGATACCGCGAAATTCGGGAAGAGCGTGTAGTGGAACGCGTCCGTCAACGCTTCATCCGGCAGGTTTTCGTAATGGGTATAACCTCGGTTTTTGCCAACCGCCCGCTTGGCCGCGTGCAGAGCCACGCGTGTCACCTCTGGCCGGCCCTTGAAATCCACAGGATCCAGCTCCCACTGACGTAACAAACTGGTTAACGGTTCCTGGATGTTGCCTTCCTTGTCGACGGAACCCACGCCATAACCACCTTGCATGACCATACGGTTATGGCCCTCATTCGACAGGTCGAACAACGTGTCATGAATGTTCGTGTTGACGTTGCCATTTACCTTGCGGCGATTGGTTGTGATGGTCGCGCCCATATGGACGGTCGGAACGTGGTAGGACTCATTGAAATTGTCGAGCACAACCTTCCAGTTGCACGGCAACGTCGTGGTCAGACCGACGTAACGCTTCCACTTATGGAGCTCCCAACGAGTCCAGTCATCCCAGATCGGTCCAAGAAATTCCTTGAGACTGACACAGTCCAGATCCATATTGACCCAGACAAAACCGGCAAAGGTTTCGCAGCGCAGCTCTTCCAGCCGCACTTTGCCACAGGGATTGCCTTCAGCAAAATCCTCGGCGTCGGGTACAAAGTTCAGCGAGCCATCCGGCATGAACGCCCAACTGTGATAGCGGCAAACAAAACGCTTCACGCTGCCCGTTTCACCGGACACCAGTGGATTGCCTCGATGCTGGCAGATGTTATAAAACGCTTTTACCCCACCATCCTTCTGCCTCACCATGAGGATGTTTTCCGGGCCCACTTCCTCTAGTTGCCAGTCACCGTAGTTCGGCATCTCGGATTCGCGGCCTAGCAGCAGCCAGACCTTGGTCCACATGCCCTCCCACTCTTTCTCTGCAAACTCTTTCGAGGTATAGCGAGAGCCAGGTATGCGATGACCACGCAGTTGTTGCTCAGGCCATCGTTTGATGGTTCGATCTATTGTTGCCTCAGCCATTGCTGAATCCTCCACTGGGTTGTCAGGTTCAATCGATGATCTGTTAAAGACGTCGACAGCTTAGAGCGTTACCCCTCGACGAAACAGTGCCGGTAGTTCCGCGTCGCTGGTCTCGAGCAGGGCGTCGACCCATTTGTGGAACAGCTGCCCGCCGCCTTCGTTGCGGCCAAACAGCGAATACGCCTTGGCGCCAGTCGCCAATGCCGTCTGCACTTTTTTACCGGTACGGTAATCCTCGTCTTCGACCACATGGCGCATAAATCCCATGAACTGGTCGAGTTCGGTCTGATTCTTCTGAGACTCATCTCCATATCGAAGGAAGTTCTGGATCGTCCGCGACTCAGTCACTGTCTTGCCTGGAAACATCTGCGACACCATGTAACCCGTCGTTGGACTGCCGGCAATGGAAATATTCGGGAATATGGTCCACACACCCGGGGTCATCTCATCGTTGGTCCACTCCGATTCCGGCCTGCCCTTGAAATGGTCATGCCCCTTGGGTGTGGCTACTCGCACATGGGGGCCCCAGGCGTAATAGTCGGGCTGAAACGGGCCTTCCGGGCCCAACGTGTCGTGATGAAGAATCGGCACGTGGTAAAAATCACGATAGCCATCGTAGGCTACCTTCCAGTTCGGCCCGTCGATCGACTGACGGCCCCCCATATAGGCGTCATCAAATCGCAGATGCTCCAGCATCTCGCCGTAGCCACTCAGGAACAGATCGATATCCAGCGTCGAGGCAGGGTCAAGACAGACCCACACCAGCCCCGCCCGCTCGGCACACGGTAGCGGTGTCAGGCCGAGTTCACTCTTGTCGACACAGCCGAAGTTCTTTTCTTCAAACACGTTGGTAAGCGCGCCTTGTGTGTCGTAGGTCCAGGCGTGGTAGTTGCAGCGAAACCGTTTCGCCGTACCACCGCCATCTTCGACCACATAATTGCCGCGATGACTGCACATGTTCACAAACGCGCGCATCAGGCCATCCTGTCCACGGACCATCAGCACCGGCACCTGGCTCACCGTCAGTGCGCGGTAGTCACCCGGGTTACGCAGCTCGCAGGAGAACCCAAGAGCCAGAGGCATGCGCTTGAAGATCTTCTCGACTTCCAGCGCATATCGATCTGGATCGAAGTAGTCACGCGTCGGCACCTTGAGAATGCCAGGCGCGAGATCAATCCGACCCTGTTCAAGGTTGTTGATTTCCTTGCGGGTCATCGCGATCAATGTGTCTCGTGCCATGTCTTCCTTCCTTGTCGTCTTGCCTCGTTGTGTGTCAGTAACCCTTCAACTGCGCAAACCGCTCCCGATGAAAAGCTGCATCACCAAACATCAACTCCGACACCCGCCCACGTTTCATGTACAGGCCGATGTCGTGTTCATCTGTCACGCCGATGCCACCGTGCATCTGCACGCCCTCCTTGCCAGTGAGTCGCGCGGTATCAGACACTCGGGCCTTGCACACGGAGGCCAGGGTGGCGCGGTTTTCAGCCTGGTCATCAATGGCCCGCAATGCCTGGAGCACGATTGACCGGGACAGTTCCATCTCGCAAAACCAGCGGGCAGCTCGATGCTTGAGGCCCTGGAACGAGCCGATCTTGGCGCCAAACTGTTCGCGCACCTGCAGGTACTCGAGCGTGATGGCAAACGTCTGCTGGATGCCTCCCACCATGTCTGACGACAGCGCGACAGCTGCGCGCAGCAGCACTTCGTCCAGCACATCGGCACCCTGATCAACTTTCCCGATCACGGTGTCCACCGGCACTCGAACATCCTTCAGCAGGAGATTCGCCGCAGCACGGCTGTCGAGCAGAAGATTGCGTTTGACCTCGAACCCGTTCTCGTGGGGGTCAACCAGAAACAGCGTCAGACCATAACGCTCGTCCGCCTTGCCTGATGTTCGCGCCACCACCACGATGCGATCCGCAACATGCCCATCCGGCACCAGCACCTTGCGTCCGTTCAGTCGCCAGTTCGTACCATCTTTCACCGCCGTAGTCGCCACGCGGTACGGGTCATGCTGAGCGGTTTCCTGGCTGGCGAGTGTCAGAATGGCAGAGCCATCTACCACTTTTGGAAGCCAGGCTTTTTTCTGTTCCTCGGAGCCACCCAACTGTACCGCCCCACCGCCCAGAACCACGGAGGACAGGATGGGCAGTACCACAAGCCCACGGCCCAATTCCTCCAGAACGATCCCGAGTTCTGCATAGCCAAGACCCAGGCCGCCGTAAGCCTCCTCAAAGGGAATGGCCAGCCATCCCAGTTCCGCTGCCTTCGCCCACAGCGTTTCCGAATAACCCTTGCCCGTCGCGGTACGCATCTTGCGCAGCTCGCCGACCGTCCAGTTATCACCGACAAAGCTCTTCGCACTGTCCTGAAGTTGGATCTGTTCTTCATTCAGAATCAATGACATGACGCGGACTCCTCAATCGCCGGGCAAACCAAGCACACGCTTGGAGATGATGTTGAGCTGGATTTCGGAGGTACCACCCAGAATGGTCGATGCCTTGCCGTAGAGCCACTCTCGCGTGATCTGTCGCTCTTCCTCCGGGCAGTCCTCGCCGGTCCAGACCAGGCTTTCGTGCCCGGCCAACCGTTGCCGCAGGTCCGAACCGCGCTGGTTCATTTCCGACAGGACCAGTTTGAACATTGAGCCTTCCGGCCCCATGCCCTTGCCCGCCTTGACACCATCCATCGTGCGTTTGAGCGTTGCTTCATACGAGATGCGATCCATCTCGAACTGGACGATTTCTTCCCGGAACGCCGCATGTGGCAATCGCCCTTCCGGCGCCTGCAGAACGTCCCGCGCAACCTGCAGGAGTGTCTTGCGTACTGGCCCACTGGCACTGCCACGACCACCATCGGCCAACATGGTTCGCTCGTGCAGCAGGAGTTTCTTGGCCACATCCCAGCCTTTGTTTTCCTGATGGATCAGCTGGGAAGCCGGCACGCGGACGTTGTCGAAAAACGTCTGGCAAAACGGCGAGGAGCCGCTGATCAACTCGATCGGCGAGGTCGATACACCGAGTGACTCCATGTCAAACAGTAGGAAGCTGATGCCCTGGTGTTTCGGCGCGGCAGGATCGGTTCGGACCAGACAGAAAATCCAGTCGGAAACGTTGGCGTCAGAGGTCCAGATCTTCTGGCCATTGACGACGAACTCGTCACCTTCCCGCACTGCCCGTGTCCGCAGACTGGCCAGGTCCGAACCTGCACCCGGCTCACTGTAACCCTGGCACCAGCGGATTTCGCCACGGGCGGTCCGGGTGAGGTGCAACTGCTTCTGTTCTTCAGTGGCAAACTCCAGCAGGGCGGGCGCCAGCATGGCGATACCAAAATTGAACAACATGGATCGGGTTCCGATCCTGGCCATTTCGTCCTGCAGGACCTTGTTCTGTTCGGGAGTCAGGCCCGCGCCACCATACGCAGGCGCCCAGGTCGGGACCGTATAGCCTTTTTCGACCAGTCGCTCGAACCACAGCTTGTGGTCGGGATGATTGAAGGTCTGACGACGACCTCCCCACATCATGTCAGGCAGGACGCTGTCTTTTCCTCGACAGGTGGTCGGGCAATTGGCTTCGAGCCAATCCCGTGTTTCGCTTCGGAAAGTTTCCAGATCGGCCATCGCACCCACTCTCTGCTATCACGTGTTCTACGTCGAACTTTACACAGTTTTGGCAGAAAGTGGGTGGCGAGTTCGTGGTCAGGCCATCAGATTTCGCCCAGATTGACCCGGAATTCCAAGCCCCAGTGGCGGCGGATGTTGGGAACCCGGAAGTTCAACAAGCCGGCGACATTGGTGACTGCTTGAACATACGACTCGTTGGTCAGGTTTTTGACGAAGAATGATCCTTCGTAGCGTGTCTCAGGGGAACGCCAGATCACACTCGCGTTGAACACGTCCGAGGCACTGCGGAAGTGGCTGATCACATCGCCGTTGAACTGGACTACGCCATCCAGTTCGGTGACTCGAGAGCCAGCGATGGTCTGTTTCCCCGAATGCAACCAGTCTCCGCTTATTGTGAATGAACCGAAGTCTCGCCACGGCAGCTCATAGGCCAAGCCCGCCGAGTAGGTCCACTTCGGCGAACGTCCCGTTGGATTAAGATCGTTGAGGTCATTGGGTACCAGCCAGCCAACAAAATTGCCGACGGCGTCATTGATACGTTGTGGTGTATCGCAGATGGGAAGTCCCTGCGAGAACGGACCACCCTGCGTCGGCGGATTATTGGGGTCGGTGCCACTCGGACCATCCGGATCGGTACAGAAACCATCCCGTTGGGTTTTCAGGAAAGACGTGTTGAACCAGGCCGTGAGGCCCTCCGTCGGCACCGCGCTGAGTTCGAGCTCTACGCCCTTGGTCTTCAATGCACCGAGATTGGATTGAATGGTCTCCTGACCACCACCGCCCGGCGCAGGCCGGATGAAAGCCGTCTGAAAATCCTTGACCTTGGTGCTGAATGCCGTGGCATTGGCACGCAGCCGCCGCTCGAACCACTCGGACTTGAACCCGAGTTCGAAGTTGGTTGCCTTCTCCGGATCGAACGGTCCGATCGTCGACACGCTGCCGCCTCGACCGTTGAATCCACCGGCTGTAAAGCCTTTGGTAAACGTGAAGTAGGCCATGGCGTCGTCGCTGAGCTGGTAGCTCACCCCGGCCATCGGCGTGAAGTCAGTCCACGTCTTTTTAGCACCCAGACGATTGTTGCAACGAATCTGCGTGCCAGTGGTCGGATCGACTACTGGCCGACAGCCACCACTGACGCCACCACTGCCATCTCTGCCGATCAGCGGTGCGAGCTGGAATAACGGCGTGGGCGTGCCTGGCAAAGGCGGTCTGGTCAGATCCGCCCTATACGCAGGAACATTCAGGCACGCCTTGGTCTTGCGCTTCACGGACTGCGTTGGGTCACCAGATCCAACCGGACAATGCAGAAAGTCCTTTGTCTCGGAGGTATATCGTCCGCCAACAGTCAGCGTCAGGTCTTCGATCGGGTGCCAGTTGGCCTGTGTAAACACAGCCCATGCGTCATTCTTCTGGTTGCTGAACCCAGCCACCCCTCGCGAAACCGGATCATTGAACGGTAGACCTATAGCGGGCCCGAGGATGACGTTCGGAGCGAACAGCAGTCCGAAAGAGGACTGCTTCATCGTGTACTCCTGCTCGAAGTAGTACGCACCAGCGACAAAGTCGAATTTTTCCGAGAAGTCGGATGCAAACCGGACTTCATGCGACATCTGGTAATGATCCTGTATCCGTCGACCGGCAAACAGATCGTGCGGCGCTGCATCGATGGTGAAGATGATGTCCTCATCCACGCCGCGATAATTCCCCACATAAGTCAGCGAGCCGATGTCACCGATGTCCTGTGTTACCTGCGCGGTGAGCCCCCACATTTCAAGATTGGCGCCTTGCCCTCGGTCTTCAGTATTGATGGCAGTGTATTCATCATCGACCGATCCTTTCCCGAACGGTTTCGCACAACTGCGTGCCGCGTTGTCCGCCGCCAGAATCGGATTCTGGCCCCGCACGATTAAGTTGAAGAGTGTCTGCGTCGTGATCACCAGATCGTTGTCCACCGGTCCGCCGAGAAACAGGTTCCGCGGATTGTTGCGGCAGTAGTGATGCGACTGGTTCATGTAAGTGTCGTCGCGCGTCTTGTTGTATTCGCCACGCAACACGATATCCAGGCCTTCGTTCGGCTGTATTCGCAGACTGGGCAACACCGTAATGCGTTCTGAGGCTCCCCTGTCCTTGTCGACAAACGAGTTACGCCAGTAACCGTCACTCTTGGTGGACTTGACGGCCAATCGCGCAGCCATCATGTCATTGATCGGCATATTGCCGATGAGCTTCACATCCTGCCGTCCAAAGTCGCCCACCTGAGCGGAAACCGATGCGCCCCACGCATCCATTTCTGGTGCGTTGTGACGAACCTGCACTGCACCGGCAATGGTGTTTCGTCCAAACAGGGTGCCTTGCGGACCACGCAGGATTTCAACCAGGCTGATATCCACGAAATCCGCCAGTGCAGTGGATACTCGAGCCTGTACGACATCATCGACAAAGACCGTGACCTTCGAATCCGAGGCCGATTCGATATCGCCGGTACCTTGCCCACGGATGAAAAAAGACGATGCATTCTGGAAAATTCCCACCGGCTCCAGCTGTACGTTTGGCGCGGCGGCGGTGAGATCGCGCAGATCCTGCGCAAAGGTGCGTTCGAGTGCTTCACCGGACACTGCGGTCACCGGTATGGAGACGTCCTGGGCACTCGACTCACGCCGCGTGGCCGTCACAATGATTTCTTCGAGTGCGGTGCTGGCGGCGCGTTCTCTTTCGGCTGCATGAATTCCTGCTGGCCAGCCGATCGAGGCGATCAACCCGATCCAACCAAGCAGCAAACGGTGACGTCTGATCAGACAAAACACTGGAAAATTGCGAAACGAAATGTCGTGCTGGTTCATTGAATGTTCTACTCGTATTCTGGTTCGAATGACCGATCAATGGGGGTACTTCAGCAGCGCGATACAACCAACTTCCTCGCCATACGACTGCTTCCCCTCCCACGGAAAACAACCGCCGAAACTGTTTATACGCCTTTGGCACTGCCGCGCAAAGGGTTTTTGGGATCTCGCGAGAGACTGGACCTGCGTCAATGGTGTGCGAGAATCCCCGCATTCACTGCAGATTTTTGAGGATTTGCATCAATGAAAACACTGGTCATTACCAGCGGCTCTTCAAGCGTTGGTTATGCACTGGTCCGCCGCCTTGTCAGCAACGGGCATCGGGTTATCAGTCTGGATGTTGTCGCCCCAACGACTCAAGAGATCGAGTTCGTGCATTGTGATCTCGGTGAACTGCAGGAGTGGTATCGGACGGCGATGGCATTCGCGATCAGGAGATCGCTCCCACAAGGACGGGTGTAGCAGCATTGTAGGAGCGGTCTCCCGACCGCGATGCCGAGTGGAAAATCGCGATCAGGAGATCGCTCCCACAGGCATCGGCATCGAGAGGTTGTGTGCGGTCTCCTGATCGCGGACCTTGGTTCCGTGACTTTGTGGGAGCGATCTCCTGGTCGCGATCTTCGATGACCCCAACAATCGCGGTCAGGAGACCGCACAGAGAGACCTCCCACCAGGAGACCGCCCCCCGGCACGCTGGGTGAACGGCGTTGATCTGCCGGTGGATGACGGTTACAGCGCGGGGATCGATTCTGGCTGGATCGACTTCCGGACCTCACCGGTGATGCTGGCGCGCGCGACTAAACCGCGATAGCGGTAAGTCCCAATTCTAAAGGACACAATCACCTGCGTGTACCGCGCAGTGCAGCAAGTCGCTCGATCTCCCGCCAGAAGCCCTGCATGGTGTCTTCAATGATCTCGGCCACGGGTTTCACGGCATGGATCAACGCAGAGCCCTGCCCGGCAGACCCGGCGGTGTTGTCGACATCACCGCCGATATACAGCGCGTCGATCACGCTTCCTAATCTCGCCTGACCGGTTTCCGCCAGTTCGATCGCCGCCTTGGTTCGAAGTGTGCGCATCTTGGCCCGCGGTGGCCGTGCGATCATGATCGTGCCATCCACGCCTGCATCAACAATGGCCTGCTTGTAGTTGGCATGTACAGGGCTTTCCGTCGATGCAACAAAGCGCGTGCCCATCGCAATACCCTCTGCGCCGAGTGCCATCGCCGCGGCCATACCTCGCCCATCGACTATCCCGCCAGCAGCAACGATCGGCAGATCGCAGCGCTCCCGCACCGCCTGCAGCAGAACAAAACTGTTCACCTCCTCCTGACTGCGGAT
>JAYSTS010000177.1:0-2582 GCA_043719475.1 Gammaproteobacteria bacterium
GTAAATGCAGCTGCTGCCCAGGAAGACAAGTCGCTCAACGCCATGTTGATGCGCGGCGTGAATGAGGTTGGCTTCAATCATCAGATTGTCGTAGATGAAGTCGGCCGGGTACGTGTCGTTGGCGTGGATGCCGCCGACACGCGCCGCAGCGATGATGACGATTTCAGGCCGTGTTGCTTCGAAAAACGCTTCAACGGCCTGTTGCCGTGTGCAATCAAGCGCTGCGTGAGTGGTCAGAATCAGGTGTTCATAGCCTGACTCTTGAAGGCGGCGCACGATAGCCGCACCCACCATGCCGCCGTAACCGGCGACGAATACCCTCTTCCTTGTGAGCATGTTCACCTTGATTCGACAAGAATCGGTAAAGCTGCAGGCGCACAACGCGTCTGACGCAGGGGGGAGGCGTCGAGCGGCCCTCCCCCTTGTAGGAGCGGTCTCCCGACCGCGATGCCGGGTGGAAAATCGAGATCAGGAGATCGCTCCCACAGGCATCGGCATCGAGAGTGTGTGGGAGCGGTCTCCTGACCGCGATTGTTGGGATCATCGAAGATCGCGATCAGGAGATCGCTCCCACAGGGTGCATTTGCTCGACGTCGCATGACTGGATCTGCCAACTTCATGGGTTGTGACCTTACGGTTTGATTTCCGCAGCTCTTAAATACCCTGCGCAGCACTTTCGGTTGCGTAATTTTTGTCCAATTGAGGTTCACTCCCTCGGCGCGAACACAGTAAACCCTGCATTGCCAACCATGGCGTCGCGCTCAGCCAGGCGATAGTCGGACTCGGTCATTTCCTTCATGAGCTCATCAAAGGTGCAGGTGGCTTTCCAGCCCAGTTCGTCGCGCGCGCGGCTGGCATCACCCAGCAATGTATCCACTTCCGTTGGCCGAAAGTAACGTGGGTCCACACGTACCACGACTTTTCCTGCCTTGAGATGGTCGCGAGACGACCTGACCACGATGCCACATTCTTCAACACCTGTACCGGCCCACTCCAGTTCAATACCCAGCAGCTCCGCCGCCTTGGTCACCGCCTTGCGCACCGAGTGTTGCTCCCCGGTGGCGATCACGTAGTCCTTTGGCGTGTCCTGTTGCAACATGCGCCACTGCATTTCCACGTAGTCACGCGCATGCCCCCAATCCCGCTGTGAATCGAGGTTGCCCAGGTACAGGCAATCCTCAAGCCCCAGTGCTATCCGGCTCAAACCACGCGTGATTTTTCTGGTGACGAAAGTCTCGCCGCGCAGCGGCGACTCATGATTGAAGAGAATACCGTTGCATGCAAAGAGGTTGTAAGCCTCCCGATAGTTCACGACGATCCAGTAGGCGTACAGCTTGGCCACTGCATAAGGAGATCGTGGGTAGAAGGGCGTGGTCTCTTTTTGAGGAATCTCCATGACCTTGCCGAACAACTCCGACGTTGACGCCTGGTAGAAGCGTGTCTTGTCGCCAAGATTGAGAATGCGGATGGCCTCCAGCAGCCGTAATGTCCCGATGCCATCCACCTGTGCGGTGTACTCCGGCGCTTCAAACGAGACGGCTACGTGGCTCTGTGCACCGAGGTTGTAGATTTCATCGGGCTGGCACTCCTGCACGATGCGCGTCAGATTACTACTGTCAGTCAGATCGCCATGATGGAGAAAAAGCCTGCGATCCCGATCATGCGGATCCTGATAAAGATGATCGATCCGCTCTGTGTTGAACGAAGAACTGCGCCGCTTGATGCCGTGCACGATGTAGCCCTTGTTGAGCAACAGCTCGGTCAGGTAGGCACCGTCCTGTCCGGTAATCCCGGTGATCAAGGCCGTTTTTGTGCTTGTCATGTTTGTTCGACAACTGAATTGAGGTAATGGTACTCGAAACCTGTGCGGCCTCGACTACCCTGCTAAGTAGCCCAACAAACAACTTACACCGCGATTTGTTCAGGCATCCGGCTCGGTGGAATGATCACCATGTGATTGGCCGGAATGGGCGCCCAGCCAGGTTCCGTTGACAACGGTTCAGACGCAACCAGTACTGCACTGCTGCCACCGGGTTGCATGACGCAGATGCCGTCTTTGCACTCGTATTGGCGGCCACCGATCATGTACAGCGATTGTGGGTTGCTCTGGTAAGCCACTCGCGTGATCACCGCACTCTCGCCATCTGATACCGCCAGGTTGAGGTGCGAATCTGTAACGTTGGGCAGTTCTGCGGCCAGTTCCCTGAGCAGATCGAGGGTGTGTTGCATCGCCAGTTTCATGCGATCTGTTGACTCAAGGTTTTCATCCGTCGCCACATAGTGATCGATGAACAAGGCAAAGATGTGCTCGGAATCCGTCGACCCCTTGATCCAGGCGAACGAATTATCGCTCAGGCGATGCAGGATCTTGCGCCGCATCTGCTGGAAACCATCCAGCTGCCCGTTGTGCATGAAGGTGAGGTTTCGCCATGTGAACGGATGGCAGTTGAGCTGTGACACTGGCAGCCCGGGTGAGGCTGCCCGAACATGCGCGAGAATGCAGTCGCTGCTCACCACCCGCGCCAGGTTCAGCAGATTCTGATTGTTCCAGGCCGGTGAAATATCCCTGAATACTGCCGGTT
>JAYSTS010000178.1:0-2578 GCA_043719475.1 Gammaproteobacteria bacterium
TGTGGGCAGCTACGGCAGGAAGTCTGAAACATATCAACGGAGCGGCAAGTTATCTGGCTGGATTGGCCTTCTTCACAATCGGCGTTGGCATCGCACTGGCTCGATACAAAGGGCTGGATATTGACCAGTTCTGGACTGATCACGCATTTGAGCTGGCCGTAACCGGGCTGGGATTCATGGGTTCACTGGCACTTGCCAGCCGTCTGCTTGAAGAAAGAGCCAATCGACAGCGAGCCATCGAAGAAGCCAGCGCCAAGAGCAGTTTCCTCGCCAACATGAGCCACGAAATCCGTACTCCCCTGAATGCGATTGTTGGGTTCACGGACCTGTTGAACACGACGACGCTCCTGCCTGAGCAACGGACGTTTATCGACCGGATACAGACTGCATCGCGTCACCTGCTTGGCATCATCAACGACATCCTTGATTTGACGAAGATCGAAGCCGGTGGACTAGTACTCGAGAATCAACCGCTTGACGTACGCACCTTGCTCTCCGACATCCGATCTACCTACGCGGAGCGCGCGACGAAGCAAGGGCTGGCGTTTGATGTTGTCATCGACGATTCCGTGCGACCTGGTTATCTTGGTGACGGCTTGCGAATCGCCCAGGTTTTGCACAATCTGGTTGGCAATGCACTGAAATTCACAGCCAAGGGCAGCATCAGTGTTCAAGTGGCTAGTATGGCTGAACTGCGCGACAGTGATCGGCTGTTGGGTGATCTTCTCTTTCGGGTGCGCGACACCGGTATCGGCATCTCTGCAGACCAATCGGTACACCTGTTTCAGCGATTCAGTCAGGCTGATGCATCGACCACCAGGAGGTATGGAGGCACGGGGCTCGGGCTCGCCATCAGCCGCCAGTTGGTTGGGATGATGGGTGGAACCTTGAAACTCGACAGCCAGGTTGATGCAGGGTCTACGTTCATTTTCACGATTCCCGTACAAGTTGATGAGAGCGTCACGAGCGTACCGAAACCCGTGGCTGCAGCATCACCTGCCGATAGCACGCTGGCAGAGCAGCTCGAAGGGCTACGGGTACTGCTGGTCGAAGACAACGCAACGAACCAATTGTTGACCAAAACCATGCTGGCTCGATGTGGTGTCACCTGTATCGTCGCCAATCACGGCGGTGAAGCATTGGCGCTGCTCGAGCATGACATCTTCGATGCCATCCTCATGGACTGTCAGATGCCGGTGCTCGACGGGTATGCGACGACCCTGGCTATCCGCCATCACGCCGGGTGGCGGGATGTGCCTATCATTGCGATGACTGCCAATGCCTTGGCGGGTGACCGCGAGCGCTGCCTTGAAGTGGGTATGAACGACTATGTTTCCAAACCCGTACGTATGCACGACGTCGTCAGTGTGCTGTTGTCATGGACACGGAATCGTCCGCGTGTCGGTGAGCCTCAGTGGCGTGACAGGAAACAGACCGTCTCGGTGTGAAATGTGTGCGGCATCATGTCGATGATGTTGACTTCATGTAACCGATAGCGCGCGCGGGCGAGCACGGCAAGATCACGCGCCAACGTCATGGGGTCGCAGGACACATAAATGATGTGCGGCACTCGCTTCGATGCCAGGCGGGTCATCAATGCGGCGGCGCCTTCACGCGGCGGATCCAGCAATACACAGTCCGGCTTGCGCAACCACTCATGCTGATCGGCGTCAGCCGCTATCGCTTGAACCTTGAGGCCAAGGCAGTTGCTCTGCAACAGGCTGACCGCGTAAGGATTCGCCTCGACGGCATCAACTTCGACACCAGAGCGCGCGATATCCACGGTGAAATTGCCGATGCCAGCGTGGAACTCAAGCACCCGTTTGGCGGTGGTGCGACTGACAAGACGAGAAACACAACTCCGTAGTACAGCGTCCTGGGCGGCATTGGCCTGGGTAAACGCCGTGGCACTGGCCATCAGGCCGCGTGCGTCGAGCTCTAAAGATGCAGCGCCGATGGTGACTGAATTGCTGTCCACCATCACCCGTGCGCCACGCCACCAGGGATCTTCGATGTCGACCATGGCTTGGGTCAGATTTTCACCATCCCCGGAGTCGACTCGCAAACCCAGATGGATTTGATTTCGGTGATTGCAGAGAATTTCCGCGTGCCCGGACATTCGATCCGCACTTTCTAGCAGTTCGCGCAGGCGAGGCAGGCAGGTTTCGAGTGCAGGTTCCAGCTGCAGGCACGTGGTGATATCCACCACGCGCTCGGACTGACGTTCACGAAAACCGATCGTCAGTCCGTCCCGATTGGACCAGTGCAGTCTGGCGCGGCGGCGGTAACCTGACGTCGCTGGTGCTGGCCAGTGTTGTACCGAGTGTGGCTCGAAATGCGACAGCGCGCGTTTGACCACATCGACCTTCGCCTTGAACTGGTCCGCGTAAGCGATGTGTTGCCACTGACAGCCTCCACACAGCGGATACACAGGACAGGGCGCCGCAACGCGAGTCTTACCTGCCTGTAAAACCTCGACGATGGATGCGCGTGCATAGCGGCGATTGCGCTCGATGACGCGCACGCGCAGGAGATCACCGGGTGCGCCACCCGGTATGAACAGTGCCATGCCGTTGTG
>JAYSTS010000179.1:0-80581 GCA_043719475.1 Gammaproteobacteria bacterium
TCCCGGGCCGACGTCACCCAAGCCATCGCCACCATTCTTGACACGTACACCGCGCTGCGGATCGAAGACGAGCCCTTCCTGCACTGCTATCGACGCATCGGCATTGCCCCCTTCAAGGAGAAGGTCTATGCCCACGCTGATTAAGAATGGGGCCGTGGCCACAGACGACTGGGCAACCGGACTGGAAGCTGCGCCGGGTCAACGCGTTTTACTTGCGCCCGACGTCTGGCGAGCAACCGATACCAACGCTGGTCTGTTGTTGCAGGTGGACGCCGAACCGGAGGCGGACTTCATCACCGCACCCCTGATTGCCATTCACTTTCCTGAATTCAAGGATGGAAGGGGATTGTCTCTGGCTGCACTCCTGCGATCCCGGTTCAAGTACCAGGGCGACCTGCGTGCAGTGGGCGATACACACCACGATCTCGTGCACTACCTGGTACGGTGTGGATTCTCCAGTTTCGTGTTGCCCGAAGGGCGGGATGTGTCGATTGCATTGAAAGGAGTAACCGTCTATTCCCATTACTACCAGAGCAGTGTCGGCGACCCTGAACCGCTATACCGGAAAATACGCCGCGAGTAGTCGCTGCGAGTAGTGGCCCCGAGCAGTCACGCCTGAGAGGTGACAAAACATGGTTCCAGGGTCAATTTGACATAACAACCAAGAACCTCTGCACAAGAACCTCTGCACAAGGACCTCTACACAAGGGCCTCTACACAAGCACCTCTTGCCCTTGGCTCGCGTGTGGCACATCGTCACACCCGGAAGTCGTTGATGGAGTAACGCGCCGTGCATGGCGAAGTATCGATAGTCGGTTCGCTCTTTCTGATTTTCACCGGGGCCGCAGTACTTGCGACACTCGCGCTCTACTCCCGGCAACCGCTGCTCGTTGCATACATCGCTTTGGGTGTCCTGCTGGGGCCGTATGGTTTTGAGTTGGTCACCGACGCCAGGCTGCTCTCGGAAATCGCCGAGTTCGGTATTGTCTTCCTGCTGTTTCTGGTCGGACTGGATCTGCCACCTCGCAAACTGCGGAACATGGTTGGTGAAACCATGCTGACCGCAATTGGCACCACTGCGGCTTTTTTTGCGATCGGGTTCGGCGTCATGTGGGGGTTCGGCTTCACCTTGGTTGAAGCCGCTATCACGGGCATTGCCTGCGCATTTTCCAGCACGATTCTGGGCATCAAGCTGCTCCCGACAACCGTACTCCACCATCGCCACGTCGGAGAGATCGTCGTCAGTCTGCTACTGATCCAGGATCTTCTGGCGATCTTTGCGCTGATCGTAATCAACGGCAGCGGTTCTTCGATTGATGCCACACTCACAACCCTGGGCCAGTCCGTCGTCGCCCTGCCCGTCCTTATGCTGCTGGCCTTCGCGGCAGTGAAATTCGTGATTCTGCCGCTCTTGACCAAGTTCGATGACTTTCGCGAATTCATCTTCCTGCTCACGCTCGGCTGGTGCCTTGGTCTGGCAAGTCTTGCAGACCTGATGGGGCTCTCGTACGCGATCGGCGCTTTTATCGCGGGCGTGTCTCTCGCAACGAGCCCGATTTCGCAGTACATCGCCGAAAGCCTGCGTCCTTTGCGGGACTTTTTTCTGGTGCTGTTTTTCTTTTCGGTCGGCGCAACCATTGATCCCTCAGTGCTGTCCCAGGTCCTCGTGCCAACAGTGTTGCTCGGTGTGGTGTTGATCGCTGCCAAGCCCACAGTGTTTGCGTGGTTGCTCAAGTGGCAGCATGAAGAATCCAGGGCGAGCTGGGAGGTTGGATTCCGTCTTGGCCAGCTCTCGGAGTTTTCGTTGTTGCTGAGTTACACCGCGCTCAGCGCCGGACTCGTGGGTTCCAGCGCTGCACACGTCATCGAAGGGGCGACGATTCTGACGCTGCTCCTCAGTTCATACTGCGTGATCTTTCGTTATCCCAGCCCGATTGCCATCAGCGACGCACTCAGGCGCGACTGAGATCGACCACGCCTCGTCCGACCATCCCGCCTTGCAGGATTTTTAACACGGCTGCTTCCAGATCGTTCAAAGCAAGCCGCTGGACCGTGTTCGAGAGATCAACACACCATTCACCACCAATCCGGTTCCAGAGCTCGCGTTTGTGCGCGATTGGTAGTTCAACAGAATCGACGCCGAGGACGTTCACGTGCCGGAGGATAAACGGAAGAACGGAAATGGGGAACTCTGTTGAAGCCGCCAGACCGCAAACCGCGACGCTGGCGCTATGCTTCAGTGACTTGACGATATTCGCAAGTGGCACACCACCAACGGTATCTACGGCGCCACCCCAACGCTCTTTGCCCAATGGGCGCGCAGCCCCTTCAAGCGCTTGTTCGCGGGACAGGAATTCCGTTGCACCCAGTTTGCGCAACCAGTCGTGCTGTGCTGGTTTGCCGGTCACTGCGGTGACCTGAAAGCCAAGGGTCGACAGCAATTTGACGGCCACACAACCAACACCGCCACTGGCGCCTGTGACCACAACCGGACCATGTTCCGGTGTCATGCCAGCGTCCAGCAGCTTTTCGATCGCCAGCGCCGCGGTAAATCCGGCTGTTCCCCAGTGCATGCTGGTTTCTGGCGTTAACCCAGCTGGCATCGACACCACCCATTTCGCCGGGACTCGAATGCGTTGCCCATACCCGCCGGGTGTATTCATGCCAAGGTCATAACCCATCACTAGAACTTGTTGCCCAACCTGGAATTCGGCACTCCGACTTTCCAGCACGACACCCGCTGCGTCGATGCCAGGCGTATGCGGGAACTTTCGGGTGACCCCCGGGTTACCGGTCGCCGACAACGCGTCCTTGTAATTCAGGGAAGAAAACTGGACATCAATGAGCACTTCACCGTCAGGCAGATCGGCAACTTCACGATCCGCAATACGGTACGAAAATCCGGAGGCGGTCTGTTCGACCCAAAAGGCACGAAAGGTCATCTAGTGAATTACCAAAAACAATATGACGTCATTCTTGCACTATTTTTGCACTCACGGGAAGACCACAACGATTGCGCTTCCCGTGCCCCTCGTTGTCGTGCATGTGCTTGTCAGTCGCTGTCGTTGCCACCCGGCCCGGTTTCAAGAAACAGTCCTGCATCAAGCTCCAGTGACTCAACCTGCGGCATGGATGCACCAATGATGCCGCGCATCTCACCGTACATGCCGACTGTATTGAGCATGACACGCTCGATCTGCTTTTCCCGCTCCTTCCACAGTCGCTCCATCGCCCGACGCTCGCGATCAAGCTGCTCCTTGAGCGTACTGAACGCTTCAACAATTCCCTGCACACGTGTACGGAACTGATCACCGGCAAGATACTGGTAAAGCAGGTCCATCTTTTCGTTCTTGCCCTCAGAAGCGGCGTGGGCGAATGCGACCTACATCAGTTGTTCACGCAGCGCCACTGCGAGCGGGTGCCAACTGTGTCGATCACTCACCCAGATGCCATCCACCCGACCAAACTGCTGCACCTCCGTTGGCAATACCACCGACACCAGAACGGCAATCGATGCACCGGATTCACGTTGATCCTGTTTCAGTTTGTCAATCCAGGGCCGCTGCCAATGCCGAGTGTTCTTGGTCTCCCAGATGATCGTCCCGCACGCGTTGCCACGCCCGTCGACCACCACCTGAGTGATATCCGCGCCACGTTGACCCTTGCGTACCGGTTCGATGCGATCAAGCGGGAACTGTCGTTCCAGCGCCGCTTGAATATCGACTTCGAGCACTTCCCCCTGCGCCTCCTGGGAGCCGAGTTCACTGCGTCGTTTGGCATCATCGAGCGCCTGCCGCAAGTCCTCGATAGTCTTTTCCTTTTGTTTGAGTCGCAGATCCTGTTCCTCGGCTGCACTCTTACGGATGCTGGCTTCGAGTACGGCCTTCTGCGCATCGACTTTTCGCTGCACCTCGAGATCAAGTTCTCGTGATCGTTCTTCCAGGCGGGTTTTGTCCTTGCGCAATTGCAATTCGGCAACCATCGCAGTGTCAGCCTTCGCACGCTGTTCAGTCAGAGACTGGTTGAGATCAGCTATCGCCTCTGCGTTGGCCGCGGTCACCTTTTCCTCAACATCGGCCACAGCTCGCGCGATTTCCTGTTGTGTGCGCTGACCCAGTTCTTTGGTTACCTCGTCGCGAATCGACTCTGCCTGTGCCAGATTCATGGATTCAAGTTCTCGGGTCTTGCGTCGCAACTGCAATTCCCGCTCGGCCGCCAGATCGGCTCGTTCCCGCGCTTCCGTAAGCTGGGCTGCGACATCCTTGAACTCAAGGTCGATCTGTTCACGGGCACGAATCGCTGCCTGTCTGCGGGCTTCTTCCAGACGAAGATGGTGATCGGTCTGAACGTCTTCGAGAATCCGGGCACGCAATTGTGCCGCCAGAACTTCCGAAACCTCGATTTCGGTCCCACAGTCAGGACATCGGATAACCGTGTCAGACATCGCTTTGTGTACCCCCAGGCGTCCCGGTGAGTGGTTCGCAGAGAACCCCAGTGGACGTCGTCAATGCAGCACGCTTGTTTATCGCACCCATGCAAACAGACGCGCAACACGCGAAACCAATCCACGAATTTCGCCGAGAATTCGATCCAGTGGCTTGCGGTGTTCAATCCATTGCACCTCAAAGACATCGCGATCTTCGCAGGCGGCGTTGACATACTCGTCACTGGTACAGAGCTCATCGACCAGGTTTTTTTCGATCGCCCGCTGGCCGTACCAGGCCTCGCCTGTGGCCACCGTGGACAGATCCAGAGCAGGACGATGCTCAGTAACAAACTCCTTGAACAGTGCATGGGTGTCTTCAAGTTCTTCAACGAACTTCTTGCGACCCTCCTCCGTGTTCTGGCCGAAGATTGTCAACGTTCGTTTGTACTGGCCGGCCGTGTAAACATCCCAATCCACGTCGTACTTGTTGAGCAGCCGATGCACGTTTGGCACTTCAGCCACAACACCGATTGAACCGACCAGGGCAAATGGCGCAGCAATCACCTTGTTGGCCACGACCGCCATCAGGTAACCGCCACTGGCCGCCACCGTGTCGACCGCGACCACCAGTGGAACGCCTTGTTTGCGAATGCGGTGCAGTTGAGACGCCGCAAGGCCGTAGTGCGGCACCATGCCACCAGGGCTGGTCAGTCGCAGCAGCACTTCGTCCTGGGGTTTGGCGAGCGTGAGTACGGCGGTGATTTCGGTACGCAAGAATTCGGTTCGACCGGCTTCGACATCACCATCAAAATCGAGGACAAAAAGACGCGGTTTAACAGTGTCTTCAACAGCCGCTTTTTTCTGCGCCTTGACTTCAGCCTTGTCTTCCTTGATCTCCCGCTTGCGCTGAACCTTGAGCTCAGCATCGTTCAGGATCGAATCTTCGACCGCATGACGCAAGTCGAGCAGCCGGTCATTCAGCTTTCGCACTTCCAGGTGACCGCCCTCATGATCCTGGCGTTTGTGACCGAGCGACACCACAGCCGAGAGAATCAGCAACAGAGCCACGACGATGGTCACGGCCTGAGCCAGAAACAGCAGATAGTCGAATAGATATTCCATGGGTACCGCAGACGAAAAAGGGGCGTACTGTAGCCGTTATGGCAAGCATCCTCTAGGTATCCCCTGCTTGAGCTGAACTTCACCGGTCAGCCGATCTGTCTTCTTTTTTCAATACCCATTGACAGTTTCAACCCACTCGGAACATCGATAGCACGGTGAACACCCAGACCAGATGGCCATCCGAGCGAAACCGTCCGTCCATGAACGCATTAACCGGATTGGCCTTGCCTTGTAGCAGCTCCGAAGCTTCATCCACAGAGTGGAAATACAGGGTGATGTCTGCCGGTGTTGGTTCCCTCGCAATACGTGTCTGCAGATCACCGCCATCGACCTTGAGAACCACCCGTTGTTCTACTGGCAGATCGCTCTGGTGCCGGAATTCAAGCACAACCGTGCCATCAAACTCCCTGGCCGCCGCCCTGTTGAAGGAACTGGAAAGTTGCGCGACCAGGCCAACAGCATCGAGCTCAGCCACCGGCAGCAGCCTTGCGCTCTTTGACAAAGGCTTCGATCAGCCAACTGGAGATTGCGGTACCCGGTGGTACGTTGGGCAACTCGTCGTAGCGGAACCAGCGGGCATCAGCAATTTCGCCCTCCTGACAAACAATGTCGCCATCAACATAGTCGGCGTGATACCCGAGCATCAGGGAATTGGGAAACGGCCAACTCTGACTACCCAGGTAGCGCAGATTATTTACCGTAACACCGACCTCCTCGAAGACTTCGCGATGAAGGGTCTGTTCGACCGATTCTCCCGGTTCGACGAATCCTGCAAGTGTTGAGTAAAAACCAGTCGGCCAATTGGCGTTACGGGCCAGCAGCATCTCTTCACCACGACGCACCAGGACGATGATGCTGGGGGACAGTCGTGGGTAGGCAATATTTTCGCACTTGGGACACTCCCTGGCGCGATCAGTTGCGTGACCCACCGTCTCGGTTCCACACCGTCCGCAATACCGATGTGTGTCCAGCCAATCCACTATCTGCTTGGCACGGCCGGCCAGATAAAACACTGATGACTCGACGCGGCCCAGCCAACCCCGCAGATCAGAGCTGCTGTATCCTTCCGGCAACTTGCCTTTTCCGGACACCGCATAACAAGCGCGCCCCCGAAACTGCCCTAGATAATGGCGGTGCTGTACTTCCACTTCGAGCCAGCGAAACGCGTCTTCATCAATCGGCTTGGGAACACCACGATCCACGAGGGAAGCCAGGCGACCGTCGAGAAACAAAAAGTACCACGCGGATTGGTTGGCGCCCTCAGGCGGCGTCACTCGGGATTCAAATTCGTCCGGGGAATTGGGCCACACGTCTTGAGACTCCTTCTACAGAACCGCTATTGGTAGCATAAGGTCGCGGTGAATGTCACACGGCAACCGTGTGTTCGATATCTATAATGCACCGCCAAGGTTTCGTTCTTGCACCTGACGGACAAGATCGCCCCCCCTTGGTGGATCGTTTCACAAAATGCGGAAGAACGTGAATGCAGGACAATACGGCATCGGCCCTCTGGGCCAACTTTCTGGGTTCTGCTCCGGCCTGGTACAAGCAGACGATTCTGGCCTTCCTCGTATTGAATCCGATCGTCATGCTGACTCTCGGGCCACCCGCAGCCGGTTGGCTACTCGTCGGCGAGTTCATTTTCACTCTGGCGATGGCACTGCAGTGTTATCCACTTCAACCCGGCGGCCTGCTGACGCTCGAGGCCGTGATCCTTGGTTTAACGACGCCGGAAACTGTCCGCCAGGAGATCTTCAGCGCCTTTCCGGTTGTACTACTGCTGATGTTCATGGTGGCCGGCATCTATTTCATGCGCGAACTGCTGCTTTTTGTTTTCACGAAGCTGCTGCTCGGAATTCGCTCCAAGACACTGCTGGCACTTATGTTCTGTGGTGTTTCCGCATTGCTCAGCGCCTTCCTCGATGCGCTCACGGTCGTCGCGGTCATCATCAGCGTTGCGGTTGGCTTCTACGCCGTTTATCACAAGGCGGCTTCCGGCAAACAATCTCGTGACGATCATGCTCACGACTCGGACGATGAAGTCGAGGACCTCCACCGTCAGGACCTCGAAGAATTCCGCTCACTCCTGCGCAGTTTGCTTATGCATGCGGCAATCGGTACCGCGTTGGGCGGCGTCTGCACGACGGTTGGCGAGCCGCAGAATCTCCTGATCGCGAGCAAGATGGGCTGGGACTTCAGCACGTTCTTCGTGCACATGGCACCGGTGTCCATGCCTGTGCTGGCTGTGGGGCTTATGACGTGCGTTCTGCTTGAATTCACAGGCCGGTTCGGTTACGGCGCAAAACTGCCTGCATCAGTTCGCGAAATTCTGCAGGCATTCGACGATCATGAAGCCGCTGCACGTAACAAGCGTGACACTATGCGCCTGGTCGTGCAGGCCATCGCTGCGACCTTTCTGGTATTCGCACTGGCGTTTCACATCGCGGAAGTCGGGCTGGTCGGCCTAACCATCATTGTCCTGCAGACTGCGCTGAACGGTGTGGTGGAAGAGCACCACATCGGCCGCGCGTTTCATGAGGCGCTGCCATTCACCGCCTTGCTGGTAGTGTTCTTCGGCATCGTCGGTGTGATTCACGATCAGCATCTGTTTGCGCCCGTGATCACCTGGGTACTCACACAACCGATGGAGGCGCAGCCAGGTTTGTTCTTCATCGCCAATGGCGTGCTCTCGGCAATCAGCGACAACGTCTTCGTCGCGACGATTTACATCAACGAAGTGGTGGCGGCCTACGAACGAGGTTTGATCACCCGTGAACACATGGATCTGCTTGCCATCGCCATCAACACCGGAACGAATCTGCCGAGTGTGGCGACGCCTAACGGACAGGCCGCTTTTCTGTTCTTGCTGACATCAGCAATTGCACCGCTGGTACGTCTGTCCTACATGCGCATGGTGGTGATGGCATTGCCCTATACGATCGTCATGAGCCTCACCGGCTGGCTGTGTGTCACCTATCTCCTTTGATGATTCGTTGGTAGACCGCGGGGGCTGGCATGAAGTTACCTTGCGAAGCTTAAGCTCAGTCGGAGCTTTCCGCAGGGATATCCAACCGACGCCAAACCGTTGAGCCACCGCTTTCCTTGTCCAGCAACGAAAGGAAAGCGTCGTGTGCGGAGATCTCCTCAAAGTTTGCCCGCAGTACCGGCAAACTGCCCGGACGATGCTGCAGAGGCGTATCGAAAACCTCATCAAGAGTCTTGTCGCCATCGCCACCGGAAAACAGGGCAACTTGCCCGCCCGTCATCGCCAGATAAACGTCTGCAAGAATCTCCGCGTCCAGCAATGCGCCATGCAGTTCCCGAGCCGAATTGTCGACCGAGTAACGCCGGCACAACGCATCAAGGCTGTTGCGTTGACCGGGGTGCTTCCCCTTCGCGAGCGCTAGGCTATCCGTAACTCGACACAGATCGTGGATTCGACGCTCATCGACCAGCAATGCCAGCTCGTAGTTGAGGAAAGCAATGTCGAAGGGTGCGTTGTGAATGATGAGTTCAGCGCCTTCGATGAAAGCCAGAAAAGGCTGAACAACTTCTGCAAACTTCGGTTTGTCGGCAAGAAATTCGAATGACAATCCATGCACCGCCTGCGCGCCTGGATCGATGTCCCGCTCAGGATTGATGTACATGTGAAATTGTTTGCGCGTCAAACGGCGATTGATGAGTTCTACTGCACCAATTTCGATAATTCGATGACCGCGTTCGGGTTCAAGGCCAGTGGTTTCGGTATCGAGAACAATTTGCCTCACGGCTTGTACGTCCTTGTCAAATTCGCGTCGGAATCTTTGTCAGACCTGAACATGATGTCGATTGCTTCATTGGCTGCCGTGTCCACTCGCTCGTTTTCCGGGTGACCGCTGTGTCCCTTTACCCAGCACCACTCGACCGTGTGTCTCGCACTGACTGCATCCAGAGCTTCCCAGAGATCCTGGTTCTTGACCGGCTGTTTGCCAGATGTCTTCCAGCCATTACGCTTCCAGCCAGCCACCCAACTCATGATGCCCTGACGAACATATTGCGAGTCAGTCGTTAGCCGGACCAGGGATGGACGTTTCAGTGCCGTCAACCCCTCGAGCGCCGCCCGCAACTCCATTCGATTGTTGGTGGTATGGGGTTCGGCACCAGAGCACAGCAACTCCTTGTCTTTGTTACGCAGCAGGGCAGCCCAACCGCCAGGACCCGGATTGCCCCGACAGGCGCCGTCCGTGAAGATCTCGATGAGTTCATGCTTGATGAGTTCATTCCCGATGAGTTCATTCCCGATGAGTTCTCTCATTGACGCTCTTTACGGAAATTCACTGGTATCAGCCGAGCGCTGGTGCGCGGGTAAACCGCACCCGCCAATCGTGTGACGGGCACACCGGCAACAACACGACGCGGCCGCACGTAAAAGGCCTGTTTGACCGCCGAGACCATGAAGACATCACCTAACGGAATTTCTATGCCGTGCCGTCTGGCGATATCGCGCCGCCTGACTCGGGACGGTGTTTGCGCCTCTGCCATTGATGCTGCCTTGGCTTCAGGTGCCATTTTCCGTAGCCGAAATGGCAATCCGGTACTGCGAAAACGCACCGGTTCTTCGAGTTCAAGCCCGAGCAGGCGCAACCAGTCGAGCAGGCGTACCGGATTGACAAACCGCTGGCTGGAAAATGCGTCCGTTCGCAATCGTGCGTAGAGTCGCCTGGCACCAAGAATGCTCCATGGATTGAACGCAACGATGACGAGGCGACCACCAGGATGCAGCACCCGAGCCATTTCGCGCAGCGCATCACGAGGGTCAGTCAATGGCTCAAGCGCATGATGCAGGATGATCGCGTCCATCGAGTTGTTTGTAAAAGGCAACTTGCCTGCCTCGGTGACCAGCCGAATAACCCCTTCAGGGACTGCCTGTGATTCGTCCGAAACAAGAAAACGATGCCGAACGATACTTCTTTGCAGTGCCTGCAGACTGGCCACGTCGTTACCACACCACAGCAGTGTGTCGCCATGGCATCGTCGCACCAGTTCTTCAAGCGATGGTTTTGAATCACGCAGCAGGCGCTGCCCGGTGTAGGTCTGCATCCAGTCGATGGCTAGCTCCTCATGCGCCGGCATGTCAAGGTTTGCGGTGTATTTTAATGTGTAGCAAAGTACGGTCATTCTAACGACCCCCGTAAAGAGGGCAACTTGGGTAACCGGGAGGATTACCCTCGCTTGAAGCTGGGCGCTCGCGCTCCGCTGTTTCTGGCGATCAGTATGGTGAGCATCTCATGCTCCATGCTGCCAACCAGGCAAGCGAGTGAGGTTTCAACGCCAGTTGATGCGGACCAACACGATCCCATCAGTGCGGTTGTGCCTGTCCCGCTGACCACGCGCCCAGCACCGGCAATATTCCCGACACTGATATTTGCTCAATCGACTGATCAGACCGCACCTCGATTGCGCTGGTCACTCGCGAACAAGCTTGGCGACATCAGCCCCGCTGCCGAGCCCGAAGGATTCTGGCCTCTGATGTCCAGCGAATTCGCGCTTGAGCATCACCTGAATCAGCGCGCAGTGCAGGCGGCAGTCGACAAGTACACCAAAAATCCAGAGTGGCTTGCCGATGCACAAGCGCGACTATCCCTCTATCTCCCGTACTTTCTTGAAGAGACAAGACGCCGGAATTTACCTGCAGAACTGGCGCTTCTGCCCATCATTGAAAGTACGCTTGACCCGCGCGCACTATCACCTCGCGGCGCTCTTGGTTTGTGGCAGTTTATGCCGGACACCGCAACACGCTTTGGGCTGTCGCGAGACTGGTGGCACGACGGCCGTCAGGACACCGTGGCATCAACCAGAGCAGCTCTGGACTATCTTGAACTCCTGCACGACCAGTTCGGGGACTGGCTGCTGACCATCGCGGCGTACAACGCTGGAGAGGGAACCGTTGCCAGAACCCTGCCCCAGAACACCGGCAAAGCGGCGTCTCCTGCACGTTTCTTCGACCTGAATCTTCCGCTGGAAACGCGCAAGTACGTCCCGCAAGTGCTGGCGCTGGCGGCGATCATCAAGAATCCGACGAAGTACGAAGTGAGTCTTCCCGAGATCAGTGGCGATGTCTCGTTCAGGGCGATGAAAACCAAAGGGCCGATTGACCTCCAGCAAGCCGCTGCGGTCCTGAATGTCTCGCCGGCCGAGCTGGTGGCATTGAATCCTTCGCTCAAACGGCAGATCACCCCACCGTCTGGCACCGACAACCTGCTCGTACCCGTGCGCGTCGAAGCGAACGCCCAGGCTCGTCTGAACGCGATGCCTGTTAACGTCGGATCAGGCGCCATAGCGCAGTACCGCGTTCAACGAGGCGACACCCTGAGCACGATAGCCCGCCGCTTTGGCAGTTCAACGCTTGCCGTGAAGCAGCTGAACGGCATGACGACCAATACGATTCGAACCGATACTGTGCTGCAGATTCCGCGACTGGGGGCGACGGCTCTTGCCGCGTTGCAGGCTGAGCCGATGCTGGCAGCCAGTGTCGCGCCCGCTGCCCAACGTTACCGCATTCAGCGAGACGACACCCTTGGTGCCATCGCCCGGCGCTTCGGGACCACTACAGACGCTCTCAGATCGATGAACGGGATGCGCTCCGACCTCATCAAGGTCAATGCTGATCTGAAGGTTCCCGCCGGCAAGGTGATGACAGCCTCGACCGGCAGATTGCCAGGCAATCAGCAGGTCAACATCAGTCCCGCAAAGATCCATGGCGCGACGACGGGCTATCGAGTGCGATCCGGTGACTCTTTGAGCACAATCGCGCGGGCTCACAACTCGACCGTGGTGCAGCTCAAACTTCTCAACGGCATGCGCGGCGATCAGCTCCGCGTCCACCGCGTACTGCGTGTACCGGTCATGTCTGGTGCTGGTGGCAACGTTCTGGTTGCTTCCTCCCGTGCACCCGCCCAGATGGACCGGCATACCGTACGCTCCGGGGACACACTCTGGCGGATTGCGCAGAAATACGATGTCTCCCATCAGGCATTGATCCGGGAGAATGAATTGAAGAATGGACACGTGTTGAAGCCCGGCCTCATCCTGCGAATTCCACAGCCGGGGGCTACGGATATCGCAGGCGGCTGAACCCGCTCGCGGCTTCGGAGCTTCTTCCGGATGGGCCTCAACACCACCTGCACCTTCAGTTCCCTGCGTTCATGACACCCAAAACGCGGATCAAGCGCGGTGAATGGCTACTTGTCGGCGCGACTGACGCTTTCGCTCTTTTCGACCGTGCGGAACAGTCCTGTGAACTCGAGCCCTGAGGTCCTCGATTTGACATAGTTTGCCAACCCATCAACCTCTTCTGTAGTCATCGCCTCCAGATCACCGTCGATGACCTGCGTCACCGTGACCAGCGCACGTCCATCCGGAAGGTCAACGCTCGCGACCGCGCGCCCTTCGGTCGTTCGATCAAAAGGCATGGCAAACGCCTTTTCCAGAACTTCACGTGGAACGTCTGCCTGACTGCGCGTTGCACGCGAAGACGTTTTCCATTCGGCGCCCAGTACGCTAGCAACCTGCCCTGCACTCTCACCGGATTCCAGTCGAGCAAGACCGTCAATGGCAGTGGATTCGATCGCCGTGCTGGCCTTCTCTCGGGTGAGTGCGTCAACAATCTGTTGGCGAACCTCTTCGAGCGTACGCTCGTGCGGTTCGTGACGAGTGCGTACGCGCAGTACCATCGCCTGAGTGTCATCCAGTTCAATCACGGCGCTATTAAAACCGCGGGTCAACACATCGTTACCGAACGCAGCCTCACGCAGTTTTTCGTTGGCAAACAATCCATCGCCTGCATTCCTTGTCACACCATCCTGAGCCTGAATTTTCAGGTTGAACTTTTCCACAATCGCGTCGAGTGATGAATTCTGTTCAAACGCGAGGCTGTCCAATTCACGTACTTTGTCGACAAAAAGGTCTTTGGCACGCGCCTGACGCAAACGTGTTTCGATCTCCTCGCGCTTGTCTTCGAAGGTGGTTTCAATCGGCTTCTGAATGGAGACGAGCCTGATGAGGTGATAGCCAAACTGGCTCTTCACGGGCTGCGAAAGTTCACCTTCTTCAAGAGCGAAGAGTGCGGTTTCAAAGGCCGGATCATAAATGCCTCGCCCGGCAGCACCCAGATCTCCGCCCGTAGCAGCAGACCCCGGATCTTCCGAATGCTCCTTGGCAAGGACGGCAAAGTCCGCGCCTGACACCAGCTGTTCTCGGAGATCATTGATGACCGCGAGTGTCGCAGCATCATCCCGAGTCTGGGTGATACGCAGCAGGATGTGGGACGACACCCTCTGCTCGGTATCGGCAAGAGCCTTCAAGTCTTCTGCAAAGCCAGAACGCAGGTCTTCTTCTTTGATTTCGATCGAAGGATCACCCGACAGACTTTGTGAGGTCAGGACGACATAGTCCAGATCGACCGTGTCGTCAGTCTGGAACTCCAATCGGTTGTCAGCGTAATACGATTCAATTTCTTCATCGGTGAGTTCGACTTTCGCCGCGAAACCCGACTGGGTCAGCGGCAGCCAGGCCAGGTCGCGACGCTGATTCATCAATGCAGCAAATTCTCGTAGTTGCCAACGCGGAACAGTCGTACTGTCTGTGATCGATGCCTGCAATTGGTTGATCGCCATTTCCTGTGTCACCTGATCCCGGAAGGTGACTGGTGTATAGCCATACTGCCCAAGCAGACGGACGTACAGATCCTGATCAAACTTCCCATCCGTCTGGAAGGAAGGATTTTCGACCAATGACTTATCCACCGCACCCGATGGAGTCACCACATCGAGTTGATCAACGGTCTCGACCAGCACGGCTTGGTTGATGAGCTGTTCCAGACTTTGTGCACGAAGCGCGACGACATCGATCGACCCTGGATCTGCATTCTCGCCCATCTGTGCCAGGGTGCGAATTCGAGTCCGCTCGGTCTCCTGAGCCAGCATGCTCTCGGTAATGTCGTGGCTACCCACACTGGCAACTTCAACATCATTGCTCGCAAACAGATCAAAGGTGCCAAAGCCAAATACCGCCAGCACAACGATGATCAGTCCGACGAGAATCTTGAAGCCGATGGATTGGGTGTTATCCCGCATCTTCTGCAGCATTGGTCGCGTTCCCCTTGGTTACAAAGAGCGTTTACGAAAAAGCATGTCTGGGTCAAGGCAGCCGATGACGCGGCCTTGTTTTCTAATTCAGCGCGTCTTTCAGGCCTTTGCCTGGCTTGAACGCCGGGATACGGGCAGCAGCTATTTCGATGGCCACTCCGGTTTGCGGATTGCGCCCCGTTCTGGAAGCACGCTCACGAACCAGGAAAGTGCCGAAGCCGACCAACGAAACAGGGTCGGATTGCTTCAAGGAATCCGTGATGGCTTCCAAGGTTGCCTCAAGCGCACGGCCGGCAGAAGCCTTGGAGATATCGGCAGCTTCGGCAATTCGATCGATCAGTTCAGACTTGTTCACTGTACGGGTTTCCTCTGTGGATGGAGGCGCTGGAATGGTTTCGATTGCGCCAGAAAAGCAAGGGCGCCCTTATACCAACCTGCCCCAAACGATACAAGGCAAGCCCGACTGGAATGTTTGTGGACATTCCAGTCGGAGCGTGGGATCAACGGATTTCCGCGATCAGTGCGGGCTCAGCGTCGACCGGCTGACGTCAGCCAACGGCGTCTCTGCGCCCTCCACTACCAAGACAACATCCGATGGCAACGGTTGTGGTCGGCGCTCCAACGCGATATCGAGGACATCATCCATCCATTTAACAGGCAGGATTTCGAGCGGCCCGGTGATGGTGGCAGGAATTTCCTTGAGATCGCGCTCATTCTCGGCTGGAATAATCACACGCTTTATCCCGGCGCGACGTGCTGCAAGTAATTTCTCCTTGAGACCTCCAATAGGTAAAACCTGACCGCGCAAGGTGATTTCGCCGGTCATCGCCACATCTGCGCAGACCGGAATTCCGGTGATCACCGACACCAGCGCCGTGCACATGCCGATACCTGCACTCGGACCATCCTTCGGTGTCGCGCCTTCCGGCACGTGAATGTGCAGGTCGTTTTTCTCGTGGAAATCCGATGCGATTCCTAACGATCTTGAACGGCTTCGCACGAAGGTAATCGCAGCCTGAATGGACTCTTGCATCACATCACCGAGTGAACCTGTTTTAGTGATGCGTCCCTTGCCAGGAACCGCCACCGCTTCGAGGGACAGTATTTCGCCACCAACCTGGGTCCAGGCCAGACCTGTCACCATGCCGATCTGATTTTCCTTCTCGGCGAGTCCATAACTGTACTTGCGCACACCACTCAAGTCCTCGATCAAGTCCGGTGTCACCACCAACGCCTGCTGGCTTGCGCCTGGCGTCAGCAGCATCTGCCGTTTGATGACCTTGCGGGCGATCTTGGCGATTTCGCGCTCCAGACCACGCACGCCAGCCTCTTTGGTGTAATACCGTACCAAGTGGATGATCGCTTCATGATCAAGTTGCAATTCCTTGGGGCCTAAGCCATTGAGCCGTCGCTGCTTCGGCACCAAGTATCGATCTGCGATGTGCAACTTTTCATCTTCCGTGTAGCCGGGCAACCGAATCACTTCCATCCGGTCGAGCAGCGGCACAGGAATGTTCATGGAGTTGGAGGTGCAGATGAAGAAGACGTCCGAAAGATCGTAGTCAACCTCAAGGTAGTGATCGTTGAACGTGCTGTTCTGTTCGGGATCAAGCACCTCAAGCAAGGCGCTGGCCGGATCACCACGTACATCCATGCCCATCTTGTCAATTTCATCCAGCAGGAACAACGGATTGCTGACTCCGGATTTCGCGAGCTTCTGCACAATCTTGCCGGGCATCGAACCGATGTATGTCCGCCGATGGCCACGAATTTCCGCTTCATCACGGACGCCGCCCAAGGCCATGCGCACAAACTTCCGATTGGTGGCGCGAGCAATACTCTCGCCGAGTGAGGTCTTTCCCACTCCCGGTGGGCCAACCAGGCATAACACCGGACCACGCATCTGTTTGACGCGGGACTGCACCGCCAGATACTCGGTGATTCGGTCCTTCACCTCTTCGAGACCGTAGTGGTCTTCGTCAAGGATGCGCTGCGCATGGGGCAGATCCTTGCGGACGCGGCTCTTCTTCTTCCACGGCACCGACACCATCCAGTCGACATAGCTGCGTACCACAGTCGCTTCCGCTGACATTGGTGGCATGAGCTTGAGCTTGTTCAATTCAGACTGGGCCTTGGTCCTGGCGTCTTCAGGCATCCCCGCTTCCTGGATCTTGCGCGCCATCTCGTCAAGCTCATTAGGCGCTTCACCCAGATCACCGAGCTCCTTCTGAATCGCCTTCATCTGCTCATTCAGGTAGTACTCTCGCTGACTCTTTTCCATCTGCTGTTTGACGCGTCCGCGAATCCGCTTATCCAACTGCGTGACGTCAATTTCCGACTGCATGAAGCCGAGCAGGATTTCGAGTCTGGCGTCGAGGTCGAACGCCTCGAGCACGTTCTGTTTTTCCTCAAGCTTCAGATTCATTTGCGCCGCGATGGTATCGATCAACCGAGCGGGATCATCGATCCCGGACAGGCTTGTCAACACTTCCTGGGGGATTTTCTTGCTGGTTTCGATGTACTGCTCAAACTGCAGCATAATCGAGCGGACCAGCTTCTCGGCTTCGGCAGAATCAACCGCCGGCTCAATCGCCTTCTCAAGTTGCGCACTGATGTAGGGGCCGGTGAAGTCGAAACTTGCAACGCGAGCCCGACTCCCTCCTTCGACAAGTACTTTTACTGTGCCGTCAGGAAGCTTCAGCAGCTGTAGCACGGTAGCCAAGGTACCGACATCGAATAGATCTTCCCCGGCATTGACCTCGTTATCAGATTTTCGCTTGGCGACCAGCAGGATCTGCTTGTCATCGCCCATTGCAGAGTCCAGTGCCTTGATCGAGGACGTCGTTCCAACAAACAACGGGTGCACACCATGGGGATAAATCACCATGTCGCGCAGTGGCAGGACGGGGAGTACGTGCGGGTTACGGTTCAAGCTGATGGCCTCGCTTGTTGCCGGAAAGTCCGGGTTCGCTTCCTGTCCATTTCAGGGCAGGAGTTCCATAGAGTTTATACGTTGCCTGGCAGCCCGGAGTTTCCGGGCAGGTGCGGAGATCGCTGACTGTGCGCGCCGCCACACTTTATTTCACTGGATCGAAACAGAAAGGGACCAACGGGTCGCCCAAGAGCATCGAGCAGCCAAGAGATCCTCAAGCAGCAAGTGATCTTTGGACCTCAATCTTCTCCGGCGGTGCGGCTCTTGGGTTCATTGTTCTTGTAGACCAGCATGGGCTCGCTGTCCCCCTCGATCACGCTGGCGTCGATGACGACCTTCGCAACCGATTTCATGGACGGAATCTTGTACATCGTATCTAGGAGCACAGACTCGAGAATACTTCGCAGTCCCCGGGCACCGGTTTTTCGCTCCATCGCCTTTTTTGCAACAGCGCGCAGAGCATCGTCCCGGAAGTCGATGTCCACGTGTTCCATCTCGAACAGCTTCGCGTACTGCTTGGTCAGCGAGT
This sequence comes from Gammaproteobacteria bacterium, assembly GCA_043719475.1. Taxonomy (GTDB): domain Bacteria; phylum Pseudomonadota; class Gammaproteobacteria; order Pseudomonadales; family Azotimanducaceae; genus SYFY01. The sequence goes on from JAYSTS010000179.1 coordinate 18,135, forward strand.
TCTTGGGCTCGGTAAGAATCTGCATCAGCGCGTCGGTATCCAGTTCATCCAGCGTAGCGATCACCGGCAACCTGCCGACAAATTCCGGAATCAGGCCATATCGGATCAGATCCTCGGGTTCTACGGTCCTGAGTGTATCGCCGATGCTTCGACGATCAGAGTCGCCCTTGACCGTGGCACCGAAGCCGATCCCTGACTTTTCCGATCGTGCCAGAATGACCTTCTCCAGTCCGGCGAAGGCGCCACCGCAAATAAAGAGAATATTGGCGGTATTAACTTGCAGGAATTCCTGCTGTGGATGTTTTCGTCCACCTTGAGGCGGTACTGAAGCAATCGTCCCTTCGATCAATTTGAGCAGTGCCTGCTGCACGCCTTCGCCAGAGACATCGCGCGTGATTGAAGGATTGTCGGATTTGCGGGAGATCTTGTCGATTTCGTCGATGTAGACGATTCCGACCTGAGCACGCTCGACGTCATAGTCGCACTTCTGCAAGAGCTTCTGAATGATGTTCTCAACGTCCTCACCAACATACCCTGCTTCGGTCAGTGTCGTTGCGTCAGCAATGGTAAACGGCACATCGAGAAGCCGCGCCAGCGTTTCGGCGAGCAGCGTTTTGCCGGAGCCGGTCGGTCCAACGAGGAGAATGTTGGATTTCGAAAGCTCCACTTCGTCCTGTTTACCGTGGTAATGCAGACGCTTGTAGTGGTTATATACCGCCACAGACAGCACTTTTTTGGCATGTGTCTGGCCGATGACGTACTGGTCGAGAATAGCCTTGATTTCTTCAGGCAGCGGCAACCGCTCGTTATCGGTCTTGTCGGCGCTTTCAGCAACTTCCTCGCGAATGATGTCGTTACAGAGTTCAACGCACTCATCGCAGATGAACACGGACGGTCCCGCAATCAGCTTGCGGACTTCGTGCTGGCTCTTACCGCAGAAGGAGCAATAGAGCAGCTTGCCGGAATCGTCTTTCTTGCCAGAATCATTGGCCATTGATACGCGCCTCGATCAGTTCGGTATGAAGATCAGGTGGTCAGGTGATGTAACCTTGCTGCGGAAGCTGGTGCTTTGCAAGTGCAGACTTGTAACCACAAACCGGAACCAATTCCACAATTGGAAGATTGGATTCAACTCTGACAGTTTGTTTAACCATCTGATCCGTTTACCGCAGCTCTTTATTTCGCGACGCTGTCTTTTTATTTCGCGACGCTGTCCTTGCGACGCGGTTGTTGAATGATGTCGATCAATCCGTATGCCAGCGCATCTTCGGAAGCCATCCAGAAATCCCGATCAGTATCCTTGGTGATACGCTCGACGCTTTGACCGGTATGCTCGGAAAGAATCCGGTTCAGTCGATCCCGCATGAGCAGGATTTCCTGCGCATGGATTTCGATGTCCTTGGACACCCCACGCGCACCACCGATAGCGGGTTGATGCAGCATCATTCGCGAATTGGGCAGCGAATATCGCTTTCCATGTGCACCGGCCGCGAGCAGGAAAGCACCCATGCTGGCTGCCTGGCCAACACACATGGTGCTGACGTCAGGCCGAATGAACTGCATCGTGTCATAAATCGACAATCCAGCCGTGACAGAGCCGCCAGGCGAATTGATATAAAGACTGATGTCCTTGTCCGGGTTATCCGATTCACACATCAGCAACTGGGCGACAACCAGGTTGGCCACGTGATCATCGATTGGGCCAACCACGAAAATGATACGCTCCTTGAGCAATCGGGAGAAAATGTCATAGGCACGCTCTCCCCGTGCTGTCTGCTCGACAACCATGGGCACCAGCCCCAGATTGGTGTGTCCGAGTTGAGAAATGTCCAGGTCTTGCATGCGCTCGTTCATAAGCCTTTTCTCCGGGTTCGCTGCAACTCGTTGAGATTGCGCAGGATTCTAGTCTCTCTTGACGCCTGATTAATGATTACAGTTCTCGTCATGAACATGTCCATCGTGTCCGTGGTCATGATCATGCGCGTGATCGAGAACGGCGTCATCCTTGTTATCGAGTTCTGGCAGCACCTTGTCAGCCATCACATCAGCATAGACCGCCGGCAGGTCCTCGGAAGTTGCCTGCCCAAGCACCAGTTCAATGGCCTGGTCTTCGATCACCACAAGCTCAATCTGGCGCAGCTGTTCCTGGCTGCTGCGGTAATAACGGATTATTTCGGCTGGATCTTCGTAACCGGCTGCAAGTTGCTGCAGGCGCTCGGTCAACTTCACCTCATTGGCAGTGAGACCGTGATTTTCGATGATCGAATTCATAATCAGACCAAGCTTCACACGTTGCACGGCTTCTTTTTCAAAAGGCGCGTCAGGTAGATGAGTGCCACCCTCAGGCGGGACGCCATATGAGCGCATCTGGCCCATCAGCCGATCCTTCAGATTGTGGATTTCTCGATGCACCAGGTTCGAAGGCACCTGCAATTCGTGCAAACCACCCAATTGGTCAAGCACCTGTTTTTTCATCAGCCCGCGTAACTTGGCATCGAGCTCGCGTTGCATGTTGCTGCGGACATCCGCGCGCAGGGAATCGACCTGCCCGTCTTCGAGGCCGAAGGCCTTGACGAACTCTTCATCCACTGCAGGTAGTCGGGATTCTTCGATGCTCTTTATAGTGACTGTGAACTCAACCGTCTTTCCAGCAAGATTCTCGGCGCGGTAGTCCTCTGGAAAAAGAGCGTCAAAAGTCCGGGTTTCTCCCGGCTTCGCGCCGCGAACACCGGTATCGAATGAGTCGATCATCTGAGCACGGCCAAGTTCGAAAGCCAATCCCTCGCCTTTCCCCCCGTCAAACACTTCACCATCGAGCCGGCCTTCAAAATCAACGGTCACCTTGTCCCCATCAATGGCTTCCCGATCAACACTTTCGAAACTCCTTCGTTGTTCTCTTAATCGCTCGACCATCACATCGATATCACTTTCACCAATCTGGGTGACCACGCGCTTGACTTCGATCTTGCTGAAATCACCCAGAGACACCTTCGGCATGATTTCGAACGTGGCCGTGAACTCGAAATCGATTCCCGGGTCCATCTTGACGACGTCGAGCTTTGGTTGACCTGCCGGGAACATCGACTCTTGTTCAACTGCGGTGTAGAAGGTCGACTGCATCAACTCGCCAGCAACTTCCACGCGTACGCCCTTTCCAAAACGGCGGCGAACTTCTTTCATCGGCACCTTGCCCGGGCGAAAACCTGGCAGAGTTACCCGGCTACGTGCTTCGACCAGTTTCTGACTGATCTTCTCTTCGAATTCTTCCGAGGGCACGGTGATGGTCAGCCGTCGTTCGAGTCCGCTCATTGTTTCAATGGATATATGCATTACCTACCTAAGCCTTTTGTTGGTTTCCCCATTCTGCAATCAGTAATGGGCCAGCCTTTTAACCAGACGCAGTGTCTGCCTCAATCGCACCGTGAGGAGGTACGAATTCAAGCAGACTTCAAAATGGGGTGGACGATGGGGCTCGAACCCACGACCGCCGGGATCACAACCCGGAGCTCTACCAGCTGAGCTACGTCCACCATTAGTTGCGGTCAACTGAAGCCGTTCATTTCGCCTGATCATGATCAGTTGATCGGCTGACTTGTGAGCGGCGCGGGATTATACGCAGGCAGATTGGAAGGTGGGAAGGCAGAGTTCGATGATGATGTGTGCATTATCGGGAACGTGACAATTCAAGGTTTGAGGAGGGCGCTTGGCTGGTACGCCTGGAAGGACTCGAACCTTCAACCCTCGGCTTAGAAGGCCGATGCTCTGTCCGGTTGAGCTACAGGCGCTTTGCAGGCAAACACACGCATCAGACTGGATGGTCGACAGCAATCCCACAACGCGTTCTCAAGAACGCACGCCGACTTGAATGGCTACGTCGACGCCAGCCACATGCAGAAAATTGGTCGGGGTAGAGAGATTTGAACTCCCGACATCCTGCTCCCAAAGCAGGCGCGCTACCAGGCTGCGCTATACCCCGATGTGCTCGCGAATTGTGAGGGTTGGATGATCATGGAGCGGTTCGGATTCTTTTTGCGATCAGGAGATCGCTCTACAGATTCCGATACCGCCGAACCGTCACTCGGTGAGCGGCGGCGATGATAACCGTTCCGACGGAAGGTTAGAATGCTGCAATGCAAATCGATTCCGTCATCACTCGTCTATTCATCGCTGATCTGCACCTTGAATCCGTCGACTCCCCACAATTCCAGAGGTTTTGTGAACTGTTGATTGCCTGGCAGGATCGGGCGACCGAAATCTACCTGCTCGGCGATATCACCGAGATGTGGATTGGGGACGATGACACCTCAACGCTTGCGAGCGCACTGCGTGCGGTGTTGCGCGAAACTTCTGCCCGGTGCCCCATCTTTCTCATGCCCGGCAACCGCGACTTCCTCTACGGCCAACAAATTTCGGCAGACACGGGGGTACATCTTTTGATCGACCCGACCCGTCTACCGGATGGTGTGCTGATCGCACACGGCGACGCTTATTGCATCGATGACGCGCCCTATCAACAGTTCAGGGCAATGGTACGAGATGAAAGGTGGCAACAGGGCATCCTCGGTCGCAGCCTCGATGACCGGCGATTACTCGGTGCTTCCATGCGCGCGCAAAGCAAGAGCACCAACGCCAACAAAGCAACCAACATCATGGACGTGAACGTGGATGCGGTGTCGGCCGCTCTTGAGGCATCCGCCTGTCATTCAATGGTGCACGGTCACACTCATCGACCGGCACGACATGGTCTACCCGAAGGCGAACGTGTTGTGCTTGGCAGCTGGGATGGATTCGTCGGTTGGTATGCAATCCAGCGAGGTCCCAAGTTCAGCTTGCACCCATTCAGCCTGGCACACCGCTATGGAACCGAAAGTCAGAGTCCTTTGACGTGATCAGGTCGGCTTCAATTTCGAGCAGTTGACCAATCCGAGCATCGACATCTTTACCGGCAAGCTTGCGCGCTAAAGCCAGGTAGACCTCGAAGTGTCGCGCCTCCGACGCTTGAAGACCTGCATAGAACTGTCCAAGTTCGAGATCAAGCACTGGGACCAGCGAGGCAAATCTCTCGCACGATCTCGCTTCGACGATGGCACCAACGATCAGCGTGTCGATCAGCCGCTGGGGTTCCATCTTGTTCAGCTGTTCACGCAGCGTCCCAGCGTACCGGCTGGCGGACACATACCGGTAACGGATTGAGCGCCTCTGCATCACTTGCAGAACCTGTTCAAAATGACGCAGTTCTTCTCGGGCGAGTTTTGACAGCCGCATCAGCAGATGGGTGTGCTCAACATGGCGGTACAGCAGATTGAGCGCGTTACCGGCAGCCTTCTTCTCGCAGTTGGCGTGATCGATGAGCAGCGTATCGAGATTGTCGACAGCCTGGTCAAGCCAGGCGACAGGGGTAACACAGCACAGGAACTCTTTGGCACGCATCGCGTCTAGCCCACACTATTCATGAAGGATCGTAGCGAGGGCGTCGAGAGTAGTGGAAACGCTGGGTGGCGCGAACCTTCGTGCGCGCAGGCGTGCTTGACAGCACGTCGAGCACGCGGGGGGAGCACGCCCAGTGTTTTCGCTGCTATCGGCGTCTGCAGTAGGTCATTCATGAATAGTGCGGGCTCGGCCTGTTGTGGCACTCAATTCCAGCCCCACCCACCAGTTCCTAATCAACCTGCTGCTCTGCGCCTGAATGCCAGCGCACGCGAACGGGGGCTCGGGCAACAAGACAAGCTGCAAATCGATGCCGACTTTCGGGACAAGCAACGTGACGCCAGCGAGCATGGCAATAAAGTCCCCCGGACTACTTGGGTCGCTATCGTGACAGGCGTCCAGAATATGCGGATCGCAATCGGAATCGTCAACGACACCAGCCATCGAATGGCAAGATCCCGAATTTGCAAAGATGGACGTGTCGGCATTGCCGTCAGGCCTCTAACAGATCAGAAGGGTCGCGGCTTCCGCACCCGTCCAGGATGTCACCTGAATCGTGGGGATCACGCCTGTGTGCCTGCACTGCCGTGTAATTAGGGCGCTTGCAATGAGAGGAGGTGATGGTCATAACGGTGATCAACCGTTGCCGTTGAGCCAAAAGAGCTCTCGATCATCCTGCGTGATAACGATTCCGACTCAGCGCGCCGTTAGCCGACTACCCCTGGCCTTGGCAGACGCAATGAAATGAATGGCAGACCCGAGAGCAAATTACCAACAACAGGGAGCGATCGGGTGTCATGCAGTCAGATGAATCAGCTGTGGAAGAGAGCACGTCTCAGGCAGGCGCCAATCGATTGATCGCCAATCCGATGAGGCGATCATCGAAGAGTTTGAGCTTTCGGATGCCCGCAGCTTTTCCGCCACTCCAGTGCGCCAGCGCATTCCGAATGCTCAATACCGTGGGCTCAGCCTGTCCCTTGGCCAACAGCCAGTCGACCGTGGCAAGAAGCTCCATGCCGAGCGGTGATTCGTACCCATCGATGATCTTCGTAACCTCTTCGAGGACGTTGAGGTATTCCCGAGATTCGCTGTTGAGATAGGCGGCGACAAAATCCCGCTTGGCGTCATTGAACGCGATGATGTCAGTGGGCTTAGCGTCGGCGAGTCGGACGTCTGACCGCAGGTAACTGCCGTCCAGTGCGTCCAAAAGGTGTCGCAGGCGGTCGGAGTAAGGGCCGTAACGATGCGCTTCAAACTCAAGCCCGAGGACATCGACGAATCCGGATTCCTGCATGCGACGTTCCAGGAGCCAAGCAAGCTTTTGAACTTCCAGTAGCGTGCATTCTATACCGAGCACCCAATATCGCCGGATGAGTTCAGCGACCAAGGCGCGTGCAGGCGTCAGAGTCTGCACGCCGCTTCGCTTCGCAATGTTGTGGTACTTCGCAGTAGGTTCATAGATGACGACGTCCACATTCTGAAGCGGTCCCAGCTTCTCAACAATCAACGGCTTGACCACGAGCCAATCAAGCCCGCCGTTGCCACATCCGAGTGGCGGAACAGCAATGGACTTGATCTCCAGATTTCCGATCACTCGAACGAGTTCATCGAGTCCGTCTACGACCCACGCGAGCTTGGTATTTCCTCTCCAATCTTCCTTTGTCGGGAAGTTGATGATCCATTTGGGGGCACCCGACAATCGCGGGCCTTCTGTTACGAACATCTGGCCGACTCTTACTTCACGACGCTTGCAAGCAGCCGCATAGGCTTCGAAGTTCGCAGGGAATGCTTCCTTGAACATCAAAGCGATGCCTTTGCCCATCACGCCGACGGTGTTCACTGTGTTGATAACAGCCTCGGCGTCTGCGTCGAGTAAATTTCCTGTTGTGAAGCGAATCATCAGAAGTACCAGTTAGGTCGGGCGCGCACCGGGATCTCAATTCCCCGAAGCTCCAATTCCAACGAGATATTACGCTTTTGGGCTTCAGCGAAACAGCCGATACCAATAAGCGCGTTTAAAGGCACATGATCCTTGATCAAGGCTTCTGCCTGATAACGCTCCCCCTTGCTTGGGTCGTTAGTATCTCGCTCGAAGTCCTTGGTCTGGATCAAAGCGAAATCGAGTTTCGCAAGATCTTTGAGATCCGAGAAGAATTCAGCCGCTTCCAGGTACGCGTGTCGATCTGTGAAGAGAAAGTCGTGCTCGAGCTCCGTGACCCTGTACAGAGAAGAAACAAGGATCACGATCTCCGAATTTTGACGTTGAGTAATACCGGCATACCCTGTCTTGATATTCAGCATCATCGGAGAGTAGGGCGTGAAGTAGAAGGGCACGTAGTCACTCAGAGTACCTCCAGGCGAAATAGGAACAGGTCGAGACGTACGTCGAACGATCAAGTCGGGATTGCCAATGGAGATGAAGTTCGGGTCTACAATCCCGGAGTTTTTGCTTGGTAGACCGTGGTCCAGAATCCAAGGGATGTTTGAGATGTGCGTAATTCGAAATATCAGCGCACGCTCGGGGGTGAGGTTGTTGGTGAGGGGATTTGCCATTATCCAATCTTGGGTTGACTTCGGAATTGCCGAGCACTACTGATCCAGTTCAGTCGGTCGTGGATAGAAGGATAACGGATGTTTTCTCGAGGAACTCAATGTACTGATGCATACGGCTCGGCAGGCTGTCACGGGACGTTCGTCCCGCTCAAGCTCGCGTTCCCCGAGGCCACGATCCCGACGGTTCAGCTCTCCTTGAAGACGGGCCTCGACCCGGCGGAGCACCTCGCGATCGGCCGCACACTCGCGCCGCTGTGCGACGAGGGCGTGTTCATCATCGGCAGCGGCCTGAGCTATCACAACATGAGCGGCTTCGGGAATCCGTCTGCACAGGCACCGTCGGAGGCGTTCGATGGCTGGTTGCGGGAGGCGGTAACCAGCGATCCGGTCGAGCGAGATCGCCAGCTTACGAAGTGGGCCGAGGCACCCGCGGCGCGCGCGTGGAATTCGTGCGAGGAGCATTTGATCCCGCTGATGGTGAATGCCGGTGCGGCGGGTGCGGACCGCAGAACTGTGCCGCACAACGGCTCGATGGGCAGGGTGAAGATCTCAGCTGTCCACTACGGCTAGGCCGGTGATCTGACGGCTACTCGTCGGGCTGCGGCAGCGCGACGGCAACTTTCACCTCGGTCACCGTCGCTGTGCACAAGTGGCGCACGTGATTCTCCGCGGTCGTGAGCGTGTGCGGGTCCATGCGATCACGCAGCACACGATGCCGCGCAGGTTATCGATCTCCTGCTGGAGGATCCGTGCGTACCAGCCCGTTCACCTCGATCGAGATCGGATCGCCGCGCTCGTTCCATGCCTCGACCTTCACGTGCTCTGGGCGTCGCACGATCATCGAGAAGTCGTCGAACGAGATGCAGTCTTCGAACGCCTCGACCGTCTCGTCGCCGACCAGGGTCAGCGTCGGGTTCACGGTCACGTGGAACGGGACCTTCTTGCGATCGCGCTCGAGTTCCTCGATCACCGCTTCTGTCTGATGACGCTCTCCCTTGCTTGAGTAGTAAGAATCTCGCTTGAAGACACCAAAAAACCAGATGATGTCAAAGGACCTGTGCGGAGAAGCATGGACCTGAGACGCACAAAAAAGCCCGCCAGGGCGGGCTTTTGAGGACTTTCCGGGACGTCTCCGGAAGTCGGGATGGTGGAGGCGGCGGGAGTTGAACCCGCGTCCACTGGCGCTTAGAGATCGGCTCTACATGCTTAGAACACGTCGTTTGTTTTAACCTCGAACGCTCCGACGGCCAGGATCATTCTCGGCGAGCCCGATTGTTTTAACACTTTGGCCCCGGGCGAGACCTCCGCGCGATCCTGTGAGCTAGCCACTGACTTCATCGCACAGGAAACGAATCGTCAGTGTAAGCGGCGGTTTTAGGCCGCTAGTGCGTAGTTTTCGTCATTGGCAACTAAAAAGTTGCAGCAATTGTTTTACGAGAGTTACTACCCTCTCGGCATGCACCTCAAACCTTGCTACCCGTGTCGAAACCAAGTCGCCCCCAATTCAGTTGAAACCAGTCACTTGAATCAGTACAGCGGAACCAGCTCGCTGGATAACCGTTGCTGTCAGCCTACCACGCTGCGCGCTGCGCTGGCGTACGCTTTTTCATACACTCCTTGGACCATGTGGCCTGTTTCTCGTTTCCTGATCGCCTTCGTCATCCTGGCTGTGGCCTCGCAAGCCATTGCCCTGGACGCCCGAGCTTTGATCGAAAAAGCGGTTGCCCTCATCGATCAGGGTCAGCCGTTACTCGCTCGCAGCTATCTCGAGCCTGCGTTGATCGCGCCGAATCTGGCTGATTCAGAGCGGTCGAGAGCCTACTACCTGCGAGGCTACAGTTACTTCGAACAACAGCTATATGTGTCCGCGCGGCTGGATTACAACCGGGCGCTTGAATTTAATGCGGAGAATCCTGCAGCGCTGGTGGCGCTCGGTCGGCTCCACCAGCGCGGTCTTGGCATCAAGCAGGATGCGTCGCTCGCGTGGTTGCTCTTCGAAAAGGCTGCCGAATTGGGTTACCTCGAAGGCAAAGTCATGGCGGGTCGTTCACTGCTGTTGGGTGAGGGTATTGAACGAAATATACGGCATGCCCGTCGCTGGCTCTCGGAAGCCGCTGCAGACGGTGATGCAATCGCGATGCTGCATATGGGATTGAGCTATCGCGCGCCCTATGTGGCGGAGACCGATGTTCAAAAAGCCACGGCGTGGTACGAAAAAGCTCGAGCTGCTGGGTCCGCCGTTGCGCTGGTCATGCAGGGTCATATGCACACCACTGGGGAGCTGGGCCAGACAGACCAGGCAGCGGCTTTCAAGCTCTTCAAGGAAGCCGCCGATGTCGGATTGGCCGAAGGGCAGGTGCGAGTGGCCCATGCCTATCTGGGTGGCTCGGGCGTGAAAGCAGATGTGGACGCAGCCAGGGAGTGGTTCGAACGGGCCGGCCAACAGGGTTCGGTAGATGCGTGGGTCGGGCTGGGCTATGTCTACCAAGCGGGTCTCGGTGTCCCCGTGGATGCGGACAAGGCCCGGGTCTGGTATCGCAAAGCCGCGCTAACCGGGCATGTTCCGGGGGTAACGCGTTACGTTCGGCTGCTGCTTGTGATTGGCGATCTGCAAGCCCATGAAGAGGCGGCGCGTTGGCTTGGCCGAATGGCCCGGGAGGAACGTACGCACGCGGCCAACGACTATGCTTGGCTGCTCGCAACGTCTCCACATGCGAAGGTCCGCGACGCGAAGCTTGCCATTGAATTTGCTAAAGCGGCGGTCGCCAGCGCGGCATCGGTGTCCAGGTTAGACACTCTGGCCGCCGCGTATGCAGAAGCTGGTCAGTTCGGCGTTGCTGTGGCCACTCAGGAGAAGGCGCTTGCGTTGAACGACCCGGATGCGGCGAGCTTTCGTCCCGAGATGGTGCGCAGATTAAAGGCTTATCAATCCGGTAACCCGTGGCGGGAGTAGGGCGCATCTGGTACAAAGTCGCCCGCTGCATTTCAGGATCAAGAGTTGAGCGTAGAACGAAGGCGTACGGAAGTGGTTCGGGAGATTATTCAGGAGCTGTTTGCGAGCGGTCGTTCGCAGGTTCGCCCCGGCGATGTCAATTCCGCGCTGCGTGAGCGAGGCATGCCTATGGGAACCTGGGAAGTTCGCGCGGAGTTCACAGTGCTTGAAGCTGAAGGCGCGCTGCTTCTCGATCCGGCCACCGCAGGCTGGGTAACTGGCAAGTCAGTGTCGCAGGCAGCCAAGCGCGCCGGCGGATGAAGACGACTGTCGATCTATCCGGGCTGCCCCGTGTCGACAATCCCGGCACTATCCACATCCTTTGTTCCAAGTGGTATCCCGAGTTCGTGCAGAGTTTGAGTAGCACGTGCGAGCGGGTACTGCGTGAACATGGCTATTCAAGCGTTGTGGTGCACACGTTGCCTGGCTCCCTCGAGTTGCCGCTCGCGGCTCGCGATCTATTGGCGGAAGACCGCAGCACGAAAATCGATGCAATCATTTGCTTCGGGGTCATCGTCAAGGGTGAGACCTATCATTTCGAGATGATTTCGAACGAATGCATCCGCGGGCTTGGAGATGTCATGCATGAATTCCGGCGACCGATCATCGTTGAAGTCATCCCGGTGACCGACATCGCCCACGCAGCTGCACGCGCTGCAGACGATGAATTCAACAAGGGTATTGAAGCCGCAGTTGCTGCGATCGAGATGGTTGCCTGGCGGCGAACCCATACAAAACGCTGAGTGTTCTGGATTCGAAGATTGGGTCGCTCGATCAGCGGTGGTGAACCTTCATCAGCCTTTCTTTCTGGCGCGCCCACTCGCGATCCTTTGTGGTTTCGCGCTTGTCGTGATCCTGCTTACCCTTGGCCAGGGCAATTTCACACTTGACGTGTTTGCCTTTCCAGTAGAGTCGGGTCGCTATGCAGGTATAGCCCTTCTGCTGTGTGGCCATGAAGAGTATTGCCAGTTCCTTCGCATGCAACAGCAGTTTTCGGGTGCGCTTCGGTTCGGCGATCACGTGCGTTGATGCGCTCTCGAGCGGAGAGATGTTGGCGCCCAGCAACCAGGCTTCACCTTCGCGTACCAGAACGTAACTGTCGATCAGTTGCGCTTTGCCTGCACGGATGGCTTTGAGTTCCCAGCCGAACAGGACGAGACCGGCTTCGTAGCGGTCTTCCAGGTGGTAATCGTGTTGCGCTCGCTTGTGACGCGCAATCGTTGGATCCGGATCTGCATTCTTCTTTGCCATGGCCGGCATTATAGGCAGCTTCCTTCTTTATAATGCGCGCAGGTTGATGTGGTGAGAGAAATGACGAAGGACGATGTGTCCCCGCATGGGATGTGGTCGAACCGTTGGCTGTTCATCTTGGCGGCAGCGGGCTCGGCTGTCGGCTTGGGCAATATCTGGAAATTCCCCTACCTCACGGGCGAGAACGGCGGCGCGGCGTTTGTTCTGATTTATCTGGTCACCATAACGCTGGTCGGCCTCCCGATTCTGATGGCTGAGGTCGTGATCGGTCGGCAGGGACGCAATAGTCCGGTCAACAGTCTGCGGATACTTGTGCAACAACATCGCCGCAGTGCGTTTTGGGTGCTGATCGGGTGGATGGGGATGTTCGCCGGGATCCTGATACTGTCCTACTACTCCGTCATCGCTGGCTGGACACTCTTCTACATGGTCGAGATGGGTAGCGGTGCACTGCAAGGGGCGGACGCTGCCTTTGCTAACAAGACCTTCAACGACTTCACGGCAAATCCGTGGCTGGTGGGAGGTTGCCATACGTTGTTCATGCTGGCGACGGTCTTCATCATCAGCAAAGGTGTCGTCAAAGGGCTCGAAACTTCGATTCGCTGGTTCATGCCGCTGTTGTTTGCCCTGCTATTCGTTTTGCTCGGGTATGGCGTCATGTCCGGCGGATTCGCGCAGGGTTTTGCCTTCATGTTTGATTTCAAATGGCAGGACGTAAATACCAATACGTGGCTGCTGGCGATGGGACAGTCCTTTTTCACCCTGAGTCTGGGGATCGGTACGATGATGGCTTATGGAGCATACCTCCCGAGCAATGTTTCGATTCCCGGCACTGTGTTGATGATTGCAGGGCTCGACACGCTGGTTTCGATTTGCGCAGGCCTGGCGATTTTCCCGATAGTTTTTGTTAACGGTCTCGAGCCGGGACAAGGTCCTGGATTGATGTTTGTGACCATCCCGCTGGCGTTTGGACAGATGCCCTTTGGCGCGTTCTTCGGCGTGCTCTTTTTTGTACTGGTGAGTTTTGCCGCCATCACGTCTGCGATTTCGTTGACCGAACCTGCGCTGGCCTATCTGGTAGAAGAGTACAACGCCAAACGATCACGTGTTGCGGTCACGCTAGGTATCGTCTGCTGGTTGATCGGAATAGGCACGGTGTTGTCGTTCAACACCTTGGCAGATTTCAAGGTGGATGGCTCCCGCACGATATTCCAGTTCATCGATTTTCTGACACAGAACATCATGCTACCGATTGGTGGGCTGATGATAACGCTGTTCTGTGGATGGATGTTGCCGCGGGCAGTGGTGCAGAGTCAGTTGGGAATCAGGAACGCAGGGTTGTGGTGGTTGTGGAAACTGGTGATCGGCTTCGTTGCACCCGTTGGTGTTGCGCTGGTCTTTCTGGTGACACTGTTTCCCTGTGTGCAATCACTGAGCTGCGCGGCTTGAGTACCATCACCCGTACAGCGCTGCTGCCGTACTCCGCTGAGCAGATGTTTGCGATGGTGAATGATGTTGCCAGCTATCCGCAGTTCGTGCCTGGGTGCACTGCGGTGGATGTGATCGAGAGTTCTGCAACCACGGTGATTGCCAGTGTGCATGCTTCCGCAAGCGGATTCAGTGCGACGTTTACCACGCGAAACACACTAGCCGCATGCTCGCGGATCGATCTGGAGCTTACCGACGGTCCTTTTGATCGTTTTGTCGGTTCGTGGCTCTTTCAACCACTGGGAAGTGCGGGTTGCAAAGTCACGCTACAATTGGACTTTCAGTTGCGTGGCTTGTTGCGCGCGGTAGAGCCGCTGGTCGGGAAAGCTGCTGATGTGGTTGTGGACGCGTTTGTCAAACGCGCACGCCAATTGGCATCATGACGCTGCTGCTCGTTGATCTGGTGTACGCGCTTGCGGACGAGCAGCATGTCTTGCAGTTGAAATTGAATGAGGGGGCGTCAATAGCAGATGCACTTGCGGTGGCAAAAAATGATGCGCTTTTCGCCCGTTTCCCATTGCAGAATCTGACGACGGGCATCTGGGGTGAAGTTAAACCAACCAGCTACCTGCTCTCGTCCGGAGATCGGTTGGAGCTGTACCGGTCGCTTAAGATTGATCCGATGCAGGCACGCCGTAACCGAATCAAAGGCCTGCCGGTGGCGCCTCGATAGCTGCTGCGTCTGCAGGTTCATCATCTTCCGGCGGCAGATCCTTGATGATGTGCTCTGCGGGTACTTCGGGCGTTGACGGACCAGCGGCAGCGGAGGGTGAGAGGTTGCCGCTGAAGGATGCCAGCCGGTCCTGTTCGAAGATCAGAGACAGATAGGTCCTTTCGTGGTATTGGCCGGGAATGTCGATGTAGTAGAGATAATCCCAGCGATCTTCATTGAATCGGTTCCGTGTTACCGGGTCGCCGAGAACGAATCGAACCTGGTTTCGTGTCATGCCTGGCTTGAGTTGATCGACCATTTCCTGATTGATCACGTTCCCCTGCTGGATCGTGATTTTGTGAACCCGAGGCAGCCCCAGCTTCGGCATGGTGCAGGCACTCAGGACAAGTGAAGTGAACAGAATGGTGACGATGGGCGCGCGCATGGCAGACCGGGTTTCAATGGTGCGCGGATGGTACTCGAAATGGCCAAGCCGCTGAACTTCCGTCGACTGGCGAGACCCGCCGGCTAGTTGGCCTCGGCCAGCAGGGCATCGGCGTACTGTCTGGTCTTTTCCGATACTTCGGCGCCAGCCAGCATTCGGGCGATCTCCTCCCTGCGCGCCGGGCGATCGAGTCTCAGAATGGTGGTGTCCTCACTATCTGTCTTGCGAACACACAGGTGGTGTTCGCCGAGTGCAGCAACCTGCGGGGCGTGGGTGACACAGATGACCTGGGTGTGTGCACCGAGGCGTCGCAGCAGCCGGCCGATGGTATCGGCGAGATTGCCGCCGACCCCGACATCCGCTTCATCCAGCACCAGGCAAGGCAGTGCACTGCGCTCCGCAGCCGTCACCGCAATGGCGAGGTTGATCCGTGCGAGTTCACCGCCGCTGGCAATGCGACCAAGGGGCCCCGGCGGATATTTCGGATTCGTGGTTACCAGCAGTTCGACCCCGTCAATGCCGGTTTCGTTTTCAGCATCACTGAATTCGACCCCCAGCTTTGCCTTGGCCAGGCCGAGTTCGGCGAGTATTCGTGATACTTCTTTTGCGAATTCTTTTGCCGCCTTCTTTCTCTTGTTCGAAAGCGCCTGCGCGCTGCCTGTGAAGGCTGACCCCAGGATGCGTGCCTTGGCTTCGGTGGCTTCCAGCGCCTGGGTGTCGGCGTTGATGCTGGCCAGCTCATCCGCAAGAGATTGCACTCGGGCGGGCAGTTCTCGTGGTGTGATCTTGTGTTTGCGAGCCAGACCATGCAGGACTTCGATTGACTCTGACAACACCGAAAGCCGCTCCGGGTCTGGTTCCAGTGCATCGGCGTAGTGACGAAGGTGTCGGCTGGCGTCCGCAAGCAAAGCTCCGGCATCACCGAGGGCAGAACGTGCGGCATCGAGCGCTGGGTGACTGTCGACCAAGGCGCCAAGTGTCGACATGAGCCGGCCAGGGGCATCAAGTTCAGCGAGGGTATTGTCGGCAGCCAGAACTGTTTCGAGCAGATGATCTACCTGGGCCAGGCGGCGATGGTCGTTGAACAGCTGATCGACTTCCTGAAGGTCGATACCAAGGCCGTCCAGTTCCTGTAGCTGATAGGTCAGCAGTTCAATGCGATCTGCCTGCCGGCTCGCACCGACACGAAGGGCTTCTGCCTCGCGGCGAATACGCTGCCAACTTCGCCAGATCTCGGTGACTTGATCCCGATCGGTGCCGGCGAGTGCAAAGTCGTCGAGTAGCGCCAGTTGCACGTCCCGACGACCTAGTCGCACGTTCTCGTGTTGCCCGTGGACGTCAACGAGGCTTTCACCAAGCTCCCGCAATACCTGCAAAGTGACCGGGATACCGTTCACGAACGCTTTCGAACGGCCGTCGGCTGACATGGTGCGCCTTAGCAGGCAGGTGCTTGGACCATCCAGATCGACAAGTTCCAGGGCGGTCAGACGATTCCTGATCCGTGGTGTCAGGGAGATATCGAATTCGGCGCTCACATCCAGACGTGCAGCCCCTGGACGCAGCAGGTCGCTGGCGGCTCGCTCGCCGAGCACCAGAGAAAGTGCGGCCAGAAGTATGGACTTGCCGGCACCGGACTCGCCCGTAATCACGGTTAAACCCGCTGAAAATGAGACTTCGAGTCGCTCCACGAGCGCGAGGTCTTGCACTGTCAGGTGCTTCAGCATAAAAAGTAGCGTCCTCGTCTGAAGGGGAGCGAATCGATCATGATCAATTGTTCCACTAGAGTTTGACCGAAGTTCTGTTGTAAACCCATGCCCAGACCCATTGTCCGCAATTCGTTTGAGACCGCGCTGGATTCGCGGGCGCAACAATTGCTGAAGCTTGTGGTGGAACACTACCTGATTGATGGTCGGCCGATTGCTTCGAAAGCGCTGGCGGAACTTCCGGCGATCGGGGTCAGCTCGGCAACAGTGCGCAACATCATGGCCGAACTTGAACAGCTTGGTCTGGTGCGATCGCCGCATACCTCGGCTGGTAAGGTGCCCACCGTCCAGGGATTACGTCTCTTCGTCGACACGATGCTGTCTGTCCAGCCACTCGACCTGCAGAGCCTTCGACAGGTCGAACAACAACTCGATCCTGATCTGTCACCCAAGGAGCTGGTTTCCAACGCGAGTGAGCTGCTCTCGAAGCTGACTCAGATGACCTGCGTAGTCACCACCCCGAAACGCAACGGGATTGCACTCAAGCATGTCGAGTTCGTAAAACTCACCGATACCCGTGTTCTGGTTGTGTTGGTGATGCAGGATCGCGAAATCCAGAATCGCGTGATACATACCGAACGGGTGCATAGCGACATCGAGTTGGCGACCGCAGCCAACTTCCTTAATCGAGAGTTTGTAGGGCGTCCGCTGGAAGAAATCCGCACTGAACTTCTGAAGTCCATGCGGCAGGACCGAGACCGCATGAACTCGCTGATGGAAACCGCGCTGGATGTGGCATCACGAGCTTTCGTGGTGCCGGCTGAAAATCCCGGTCGAGATCTGGTCGTAGCGGGCGAAACTCGCCTGGTCGATGTCTCTGGTGATCTGGGCACGGCACGCGCGCTGTTCGAGGCATTTTCCCACAAGGGTGTCATCCTCCATCTGCTCGATCGCTGCCTGCAGAGCGATGGCATTCAGCTCTTCATTGGCCATGAAACTGGCTATGCGCAGCTTGACGAGGTGTCTCTGGTCACGTCCACGTACGAAGTCAATGGCATGGTGGCCGGGGTGCTTGGCGTCATTGGACCGACTCGAATGGCCTACAAGGACGTGATTCCGGTTGTGGACGTCACGGCCCGACTGCTCGGTGCAGCGCTTCGTTATGGCTGATACCGGTCGTCTTTCTTTCGACGCAAGGGGTTGAATCGCCTGACTTCAGCCCCCATGGTGCCCGAATCTTGAAATTTGATGGCACATGCATGTCGGAACAACCCGGAGATATCAATCAGGACCAGGCACCGGATGCGCTCCCTGATGGGGGCCAGTCTGATGTCCCAGAGACCGAAGGGTCAGGGGCGGAAGGGTCAGAGGCGGAAGGGTCAGGTGACCCTGCACTCACAGCGGCCCAAGCACAGATCGCTGCGCTCAAAGATCAGCTGCTGCGTGCGCAGGCTGAAATGGACAACCTGCGCCGACGCAATCAACGAGATGTCGAAAACGCACACAAATATGGCGTAGAGCGATTATTGGGTGAGATGCCCGCGCTTCTTGACAGCTTTGAGAAGGGGATGGAGTCTGCCAGTGCGCTGGAGGGCGAGACTGCTGTGGCGGTCGCTGAGGGACTGACCCTCTGCCACAAACTTTTCCTGGCGGCGCTTGCGCGCTATGGCGTCACACCAGTCGACCCGCGAGGCGAACCCTTCAATCCAAAGTGGCATGAAGCAATTGCGATGGTCGCCAATCCTGACATGGAGCCGAATTCCGTCATGGATGTGCTGCAGACAGGCTATCTGCTGCATGACCGGGTGTTGCGCGCTGCCAAAGTCGTGGTTACCAAAGCGCCATGAGATAAATCACGGATTTGAGCCAAGCCGCTTGAAGCCTTGTCGAACGGCCACATATATCCCCTATAGATAATCGCGCCCTGAGCGCAGCTGGAGAATTGAGATGGGAAAGATCATCGGCATTGACCTCGGCACGACCAATTCGTGTGTGGCCGTCATGGACGGCGGTGAAGCCAAGGTCATCGAAAACTCGGAAGGCGATCGCACGACGCCCTCGATCATTGCCTATGCCGATGATGGTGAAATCCTCGTCGGCCAAAGTGCCAAGCGCCAGGCCGTCACTAATCCGAAAAACACGCTGTTTGCCGTTAAGCGGCTAATCGGGCGCCGTTTTGCGGATGATGTGGTCCAGAAGGACATCAAGATGGTGCCGTACCGGATCACTGCGGCGGACAACGGGGACGCGTGGATTGAGGTCAATGGCAAGCGCTTGGCACCCCCGCAGGTGTCAGCTGAAGTCCTGAAAAAGATGAAGAAGACCGCAGAAGACTACCTCGGCGAACCCGTTACCGAGGCGGTGATCACTGTACCTGCGTATTTCAATGACTCCCAGCGGCAGGCAACGAAAGATGCGGGCCGCATTGCGGGTCTGGAGGTAAAGCGGATCATCAACGAGCCTACCGCGGCGGCGCTCGCTTATGGGCTCGACAAAAAACGCGGTGATGCAAAGATCGTGGTGTATGACCTTGGTGGTGGCACATTCGATATTTCGGTCATCGAAATTGCCGAGATTGATGGTGAGCATCAGTTTGAAGTGCTGTCGACGAACGGCGACACTTTTCTCGGTGGCGAAGATTTTGATCTGCGTGTCATCGACTATCTTGCCGACGAATTCAAGAAGACCAATGGCGTGGATCTGCACAACGATCCGCTGGCGTTGCAGCGTTTGAAAGAAGCTGCGGAGAAGGCAAAGATCGAATTGTCGAGCAGCCAGCAGACCGAGATCAATCTGCCCTACATCACCGCTGATCAGACCGGGCCGAAGCACCTGGTGCTGAAGCTGACCCGTGCCAAGCTCGAGTCGCTCGTTGAGGAACTTGTTAATCGCACGATGGAACCGTGTCGCATTGCGTTAAGTGATGCCGGTATGAAGAACTCCGATATTGATGATGTGATTCTGGTTGGCGGGCAGACACGCATGCCGCTCGTTCAGGCCAAGGTCAAGGAGTTCTTTGGTCAGGAGCCACGCCGTGATGTGAATCCGGATGAAGCGGTTGCGGTGGGCGCCGCGATTCAGGCATCGGTGCTGGCTGGCGAACGCAGTGACGTGTTGCTGCTGGACGTGACACCGCTGTCCCTGGGCATTGAGACGCTGGGTGGTGTCATGAGTGTGCTGATTGAAAAGAACACCACCATTCCAACCAAGAAAGGGCAGACATTTTCAACAGCGGATGACAATCAGACCGCCGTGACAATCCATGTGCTGCAAGGCGAGCGGAAACAGGCGACTGCCAACAAGTCGCTGGGCCGATTTGATCTGGCTGACATTCCACCGGCGCCAAGAGGTATGCCGCAGGTTGAAGTCAGTTTCGATATTGACGCCAACGGCATCTTGAATGTGTCGGCAAAAGACAAGGCCACCGGGAAAGAGCAGTCGATTGTCATCAAGGCGTCGAGCGGTTTGTCAGACGACGAGATTCAGAAGATGGTGCGTGACGCTGAGGCTCATTCAGCTGAAGACGCCAAGTTCGAAGAAATGGTCCAGCTACGCAATCAGGCAGATGCGCTGGTGCACAGCGCGCGCAAGGCAGTTGCGGATGCGGGTGACAAGGCAACGCAGCAAGAGAAGGACGCCATTGAAACGGCCGCGAAAGATGTCGAAGCTGCCCTCAAGACTGAGGACAAAGCCAATATCGAAGCAAAAATACAGGCGCTTTCTGCTGCCTCCGCTACACTCGCGCAGAAGATGTACGAGTCGCAGAGCGCTGGCGAGGGAATGGGTAGTGCTGGTGGAAGCGCAGGTGCAGGTGGTAGTGGTCCTGGGCCGGATGGTGATGCACTCGATGCCGAGTTCGAAGAGGTCAAGGACAAGGACAAGTAGCGCCGAGGAATAGTCAACAAAGCCAGACAATGTCGTAGCGACAGTCTGGAGCAAGAGCGAGCCGCGGCGTCGATTCAGGCGACACCGCGGTTTTTTCATTACGGAGCTGATTGGCAGGAACATGGCGAAGCGCGATTACTACGAAGTGTTGGGCGTAAGCCGGGATGCGGATGCCGATACCATTAAGAAGGCGTATCGGCGTCTTGCCATGAAGTATCACCCGGACCGTAACTCGGACGATCCTGAGTCAGAAGACAAATTCAAGGAAGCAACTGAAGCCTACGAAATCCTCATGGACGACGAAAGGCGGCCCGCCTACGACCGTTATGGGCATGCCGGCGTCGAGCAGAATGCGGGTGGTGGCGGACGTGGGTTCGAGGGTTCGTTCAGCGACGTATTTGGTGATGTCTTCGGTGACATCTTCGGTGGAGGCGGCCGAAGCCGGGGCGGTCCTGCGCGAGGTGCTGACCTGCGTTACTCGCTGGAGCTGGACCTTGAGCAGGCAGTTCGCGGCGACAAGATCGAAATTCGCGTGCCGATTCTTGCCACGTGCGAAGACTGTAAGGGCAGTGGCGCTAAAGCTGGAAGTCAACCAACGACCTGTACCGATTGTGGTGGTGCGGGACAGGTTCGAGTCTCACAAGGGTTCTTTTCGCTGCAACAGACCTGTCCTCGTTGTCGTGGCCAAGGGCGCATCGTCAAGGATCCGTGCCGTAGTTGCAGTGGCGCCGGGCGTGTCGAGAAGCGGAAAACACTATCCGTTCGAATTCCACCGGGAGTCGATACAGGGGATCGCATCCGGTTGACCGGTGAAGGCGAAGCCGGGCCCGGCGGTGGTCCGGCGGGTGATCTCTATGTTCAGGTGGAGGTACGACCGCACACGATTTTTGCGCGTGATGGCCGTGACCTGCATTGTGATGTACCCATTTCTTTTGCCGATGCTGCGTTGGGTGGCGAATTGGAAGTACCGACGCTGGATGGTCGCGTGAAATTGAAAGTGCCCGCTGGCACTCAGACGGCAAAACTGTTCCGACTTCGGGGGAAGGGAGTTGTCCCGGTACGAGGCGGCGGTCCAGGAGATTTGCTGTGTCGGGTGGTCGTGGAAACACCAGTGAATCTCACACCAAGGCAGACTGAACTGTTGGAAGAATTCAAGACGACCATGAAGCAGGGTGGTGAAAAGCACTCGCCGAAAGAAACTTCCTGGTTCAAAGGCGTAAAGGACTTTTTCGACGGCCTGACTTCCTGATAGCGTGCAGGCTTTCGGAAACGGATCACTTTCATGCTGAAAATTGCGGTCACCGGGGCCGTTGGCCGAATGGGTCGGACGCTCGTCGAGGCCATCAGTGCCGCAGAGGATCTACAACTTGGCGCAGCTCTGGAGCGAGTTGATTGCCCACTGCTGGGCGCCGATGCGGGTGAAGTTGCAGCGGTTGGCCGGCTCGGTGTTCCCGTTGTAGCAGACATGGAGTCGGTGCTCAGCCAGTTCGACATTTTGATCGACTTCAGTGTGCCAGCAGCAACCCTCGAGAAGCTGGAAACCTGTGCAGCGGCAGGTAAGGCGCTCGTGATTGGTACCACAGGCTTCGATGCGGCTGGGCTCGCCCGCATCAGGCAGGCCGCAGAACGTATTCCGATATTGATGACCCCTAACATGAGCGTAGGCGTCAATCTCGTCTTCAAGTTGATTGAGATGGCGGCCAAGGCCTTGGGTGACACGGCTGATATCGAGATCATCGAAACCCATCATCGAAACAAGATCGATGCACCCTCAGGTACGGCTGTTCGCATGGGCGAAATTCTTGCGAGCGCCACCGGGCGGGACCTTGCTGATGTTGCGGTTTATGGTCGGCAAGGGATAACCGGGGTTCGAGATCGAGCGACGATCGGCTTCGGGACCATCAGAGGTGGCGATATCGTCGGCGACCACACGGTGCTTTTTGCGGCGGCTGGAGAACGTATCGAAATCACCCATCGGGCACACACTCGAAGTAATTTTGCAGAAGGCGCATTGCGAGCTGCCCGCTATCTGGCTGCAGCAAAACCAGGCGTCTATTCGATGCAGGATGTCCTGGGGTTGTAACTTTTTTGACCCTTTCGGACATCGGGGGTTAAAAAAGACCACGTCAGCCGCTAGACTACGCGACCCAGCAATAGGCCAGATTGAACCGACAGGTCCAGTCACTTGGCATTAAATTCAAGTGGGCACCGCTTCGTTACTTCGACCCACACCGCACCGTTGGGGAAAACAGTTGATACCGGCGTTACTAGCGCTCGCAGATGGCACCGTGTTCCGAGGCCAGGCCATGGGCCAGCACGGAAAAACCGTTGGTGAAGTAGTTTTCAATACCGCGATGACCGGTTATCAGGAAATCCTCACGGATCCTTCCTATGCCGAGCAGATCATCACGTTGACCTATCCCCAGATCGGCAATACCGGAATCAATCCGGAAGATCATGAATCTGACCGGGTTTGGGCGCGAGGATTGATCATTCGTCAGCTGCCTCGCCGCGTCAGTAATTGGCGGGCAACCGAATCTCTCCCGGATTTTCTGATTCGGCAGAACGTGGTTGCCATCGCTGAAGTAGATACCCGTCGGTTGACGCGACATATCCGGGAACATGGCGTGCAGGCAGGCTGTATTCTGGCGGGTGTCGACGCGAGTCGTCGCGCTGACGAAGCGATCGCCGCAGCGTGTGCCTTTCCCGGTTTGGCAGGCATGGATCTGGCCAAGGTCGTCACCGGAGTTCGCCGCGAGTGGAGGGAAACCGACTGGCAGCTTGGCCGAGGTTACGGAGAGCTCCTTGAACCAAAATTCAAGGTTGTCGCGTACGACTTTGGCGTAAAGCGCAACATTCTTCGATTGCTGGCGGAACGTGGGTGCGCACTGACGGTGGTCCCTGCGCAGACTTCTGCGGAAGAAGTCCTCGCACTCAAACCCGATGGCGTGTTTCTTTCGAATGGTCCCGGTGACCCTGATCCATGTGACTACGCGATCACGGCGATTCGCAGGTTGCTGGAAGAGGATCTGCCGATCTTCGGAATTTGCCTTGGTCATCAACTGCTCGCACTTGCCAGCGGGGCTCGTACGGTGAAGATGGCGTTCGGGCACCACGGCGCCAATCACCCGGTGCAGGACCTCGAAAGTCGTGCGGTGCTGATCACCAGCCAGAATCATGGATTCGCGGTGGATGCTGAATCGCTGCCGAACTGTCTGAAAGCGACGCACGTTTCACTGTTCGATGGCAGCCTGCAGGGCATAACGAGGACCGATCGACCGGCTTTCAGTTTTCAGGGACATCCTGAAGCTAGCCCCGGTCCCCAGGACTGCCAGTATCTCTTCGATAAATTTGTTGCCTCGATGCAGGAGCGCCGTCGTGCCTAAGCGTACTGACATCAAGACCATTCTGATTATAGGTGCGGGTCCGATTGTTATCGGCCAGGCCTGCGAATTTGACTACTCCGGCGCCCAGGCGTGCAAGGCGCTGAAGGACGAAGGCTATCGTGTGGTGCTGGTGAATTCGAATCCGGCCACCATCATGACCGATCCTTCGATGGCCGACGCGACGTACATCGAACCGGTGGAGTGGCGTACGGTTGCCAGGATCATTGAGCGCGAACGACCGGATGCGTTGTTGCCGACCATGGGTGGTCAGACCGCATTGAATTGCGCGCTCGACCTGGTGCGTGAAGGCGTTCTCGAGAAGTTCGGCGTGGAGCTGATTGGCGCTAAAAAAGAATCCATCGATATGGCGGAAGATCGAGAGCTGTTCGATCGGGCCATGAAGCGCATCGGGCTGGATACCCCGCGGTCGGCGATTGCCCACAGCGTCGAAGAAGCCGTACAGGTGCAGGCGCGTCTGGGTTATCCCTGCATCATTCGACCATCGTTCACCATGGGTGGTAGCGGTGGTGGAGTGGCCTACAATCAGGAAGAGTTCGTCGAAATCTGCGAGCGCGGACTCGATATGTCGCCGACACGGGAACTGCTCATCGACGAGAGCCTGATAGGCTGGAAAGAGTTCGAGATGGAAGTGGTTCGCGACCA
Source organism: Gammaproteobacteria bacterium (assembly GCA_043719475.1). GTDB lineage: Bacteria > Pseudomonadota > Gammaproteobacteria > Pseudomonadales > Azotimanducaceae > SYFY01. The sequence continues at coordinate 42,580 of JAYSTS010000179.1, forward strand.
TCGCGATAACTGCATCATCATCTGCTCAATCGAAAATCTGGATCCGATGGGGATTCATACCGGTGACAGCATCACGGTGGCTCCGGCGCAGACCTTAACCGACAAGGAATATCAGATTCTTCGTAATGCATCGATTGCGGTGCTGCGGGAGATCGGTGTTGATACCGGTGGATCCAACGTTCAGTTCGCGATTGACCCGCTGACTGGTCGTATGGTGGTGATCGAGATGAATCCCAGGGTCTCAAGATCCTCGGCGCTGGCCTCGAAGGCGACCGGTTTTCCAATTGCCAAAGTGGCAGCCAAACTGGCCGTAGGTTACACCCTGGATGAGCTGCGCAACGACATCACAGGTGGGCTCATACCGGCCTCCTTCGAGCCGAGCATCGACTACGTCGTCACGAAGATTCCGCGGTTCACATTCGAGAAATTCCCGAAGGCAGACCCACGACTGACCACACAGATGAAATCCGTTGGCGAGGTTATGGCCATTGGTCGCAGCTTCCAGGAGTCTTTGCAAAAAGCGTTGCGTGGCCTTGAGACCGGACGCATGGGCTTTGACCCTGTGTATCGCTACAAGGCGGGCAGCACGGATCACACTCGTTTGCGCAGAGAGCTGCAGACGGCAGGTGCTGAACGACTCTGGTACGTGGCAGATGCGTTTCGTTTGGCGATGAGCGTCGAAGAAATCCAGGAACTTACCGGCATTGATCCGTGGTTCCTTGCGGAAATTGAAGATCTGATCGATACCGAACGCGGACTGTCCGGGATGGCGGTGGAAGCACTGTCTCGAGATGAGTGGTACCAACTCAAACGCAAGGGGTTTTCCGATTCCCGTCTGGCGTCTTTGCTGGACAGCGACGAAAGCGTGGTGCGAAGCACCCGACAGGCGCTCGGAGTTCGTCCCGTTTATCGTCGGGTGGATACCTGTGCGGCTGAATTTCCTGCGGCCAGCGCATATCTGTATTCCACGTATGAAGAAGAGTGTGAGGCCAATCCCACTGATCGGCGAAAGATCATGGTGTTGGGTGGTGGACCGAACCGGATCGGCCAAGGCATCGAATTCGATTACTGTTGTGTCCATGCTGCGCTCGCCATGCGCGAGGATGGTTATGAAACCATCATGGTCAACTGCAATCCTGAAACGGTTTCAACCGACTACGATACGTCCGATCGCCTCTATTTTGAGCCGGTGACACTGGAAGATGTGCTCGCGATCGTCGATGTCGAACAGCCAGTCGGTGTCATCGTACAGTTTGGCGGCCAGACGCCACTCAAACTGGTTGAGCACCTAGAACGGGCGGGGGTGCCGATCATTGGCACCAGCGCCGACGCGATCGACCGCGCTGAAGATCGTGAGCGCTTTCAAACCATGATCGAAAAACTGGCGCTACGTCAGCCCGAAAACCGGACCGCGACAAATGTCGAACAAGGTGTTCTGGCCGCTCAGGAAGTTGGGTACCCGCTGGTTGTTCGGCCCTCCTATGTGCTCGGCGGTCGCGCCATGGAAATCGTCTATGACGATGATGAACTGCGTGAATATCTGATTCGCGCCGTTGATGTGTCCAATGATTCGCCGGTATTGCTCGATCGTTTTCTCGATCAGGCCATCGAGGTGGATGTCGACGCGGTCAGTGATGGTCGGGATGTTGTGATTGGCGCCATCATGCAGCACATCGAGGAGGCAGGTGTGCACTCCGGCGACTCTGCGTGCTCCTTGCCACCGCGCGACCTTTCACCACGAATTCAGGATGCGATTCGCGAGCAAGTGAAGGCCATGGCCATCGAACTCGGGGTTATCGGACTGATGAATGTTCAGCTTGCCGTTCAGGACCAGCTGATCTTCGTTCTGGAGGTCAATCCCCGAGCTTCACGTACTGTGCCGTTTGTTTCGAAGTGTATTGGACGGTCGCTGGCCAAGGTAGCCGCACGTTGCATGACCGGGATTTCCCTGCAGCAGCAGGGGTTTACTCGCGAACTTGTACCGAATTACATCAGCGTCAAGGAATCGGTGTTCCCGTTCGTCAAGTTTCCCGGCGTGGATCCGATTCTCGGCCCGGAAATGAAATCGACCGGTGAAGTGATGGGAGTGGGAGCAACGTTTGGCGAAGCTTTTGGCAAGGCGGCATTGGCGGCTGGCTCCCCACTACCAAAGGGTGGACGCGCGTTTCTGAGTGTCAGACGAGTTGATAGAGAGATGGTTAAGGGTGTGGCCAGACAACTTGCGAATCTCGGATTCAAACTGTGCGCAACTCGCGGAACTGCTCGCGTGATTGCGGATGCGGGCATCGAGTGTGCAGTTGTACGCAAGGTGGGAGATGGACGGCCTGACGTTGCCGATATGTTGAAGAACGAAAAAATCGACTTGATCATCAATACGACCGAGGGTCGTCAGTCCATTGAAGATTCAGCCGTGATCCGTCGCCTCGCACTCAGCAAAAAGGTTTGTTACACGACGACTATGGCAGCGGCCGAAGCCATCTGCATATCGATCAAGGAAGGTGGAAGCGAAGACGTCAGATGCTTGCAGGAACTTCACGCAAGCTTGCCCGCCTGGTAAACCTGAGACAGAATTTCAAGACCATGCCCGTTCCAATGACAGTTGAAGGATCCGAAGCACTGCGAGCCGAATTGATGAGCCGCAAAGGTGCGTTGCGTCAGGATATTTCCAAGCAGATTGGCGTAGCTCGCGAGCACGGTGATCTTCGTGAAAATGCGGAGTATCACGCGGCCAAAGAACTACAGGGAATGAATGAAGCCCGTATTCGTGACCTCGAAAGCAAGCTTTCCGAAGCTCAGGTCATCGACATTACGAAGATCCCGCCCGGTGACAAGGTGATATTCGGCGTTACGGTTCGTCTGCTTGCGGTGGAATCTGATGAAACCGTCACCTACCGGATTGTCGGCGAGGATGAGGCGGATTTGCGACAGGGAAAGATCTCGGTCACATCTCCGGTAGCACGCGCACTGATCGGCAAATTGGTCGGCGATGCAGTCAAAGTGCAGACCCCGGGCGGCCAGCGCGAGTACGAAATCGACGACGTGCAGCACATCTGATTGAGCAGCGTTTCAGTTGGCGCGTCTGGTGATGTTAGATAATTCTGGATCAGTGTCAGGATTGGCCCGGTACAACACCATGATTTTGCCGATGGTCTGGACCAGCAGTGCTCCTGTGGTCGCTACGATCTGCGATATCGCCTCAGCTCGAGCGTCACGTTCCAGGGCGTTGATGCGAATCTTGATGAGCTCATGATCAGTCAGCGCCCGCTCGACTTCGCCCAGCACGCCGCTGCTGACACCGCTGTTACCGACAATCACAACGGGGCGCAGGTGATGGGCAATCTGACGCAGTTCTTTCCGACGTTTCGTATCCAGGATTTTCTTCCGTTGGCCAGGCGACCCGAGCATTCTAGAGAAATCGCGTGAGTAAGCGCGGAGGTTCTTCAGGTCGATGGCTCGAACGACAGCAACGTGATCAATTTGTTCGTCGCGCGCACCAGGAAGGCAACATCTCGCGCGCGCACTACAAACTGGAACAACTCGATAAGCGATTCAGGCTGGTAGGTCGGCACACGAGAATTCTGGAGCTTGGTGCGGCGCCAGGTGGCTGGACCCGATATCTATCCGACCGCGCTTCTGACGGGGTGATTGTTGCCGTAGATCCGTTGCCGGTAAGCGCCACAGCTTCGGTTCATGTTCTATGTGGCGTGCTCGGGGAGGATAGTGTTGATGAAGCCCTGCAGAATATTTTAGGTGATCGGGGTGTTGATCTTGTTTTGTCAGATATGGCCCCCAATCTCAGCGGAGTCAGGGCTGCTGATCAGGCAAGTGCCATTTACCTTGCAGAACTCGCGCTAGAAGCCGCCGATCGATGGTTGCAGGCGGGTGGGAATCTGGTCGTTAAACTCTTTCAGGGCGAAGGAGTCGATAAGTGGTTGATGGATGCGCGCGAAATGTTCAAGTCCGTTCGCCAAGTCAAACCCGAAGCGTCACGCCCGGAGTCCCGTGAACTCTATGCAGTAGCGCTTGGCAGGCGAACGAACAGCGCTGACACTGGAGTGTGATCTTCGACCAGCAGCGCCTTTCGTGGTTGGTGTAAGCTGTTAGGCAGGTAATCCTGCATTCTTGTTCGAAGCAGGTCCGAATCGAAAAGCGCATTAATCGGACAAACTTATTAGTTGGACAAACGCATTAGTTGGACAATAAAGGTGGCTGCGAAACTGGCAAGAGCGGTCTAGCGCACAGGCAGTAATTCAAGCGGTCTGAGAGACTATTGATCGCGAGCGAAAATGAGGTGATCCCTTGACTGATATGGGTAAGAACTTGCTGATCTGGTTGGTGCTTGCAGCTGTACTGCTGACCGTATTCAACAATTTTAATCCGCAATCTGAACCTTCTGAGATCAGCTATTCCAATTTTCTGGAACGCGTTCGCTCACAGGAAGTAAAAGCGGTTCAGGGTCGTGATCGAACCCTGATCGTCGAGGGCAAGAATGGTGAGACGTTCAAGGTCATTCGACCTGATATACCTGATCCGAAGCTCATCGACGATCTATACAACAATGGCGTAGAACAGAGTTACCAGGTCCCAGAAAAGCAGGGCTTCTGGACCCAGTTGCTGCTGGCCAGTTTCCCCATACTGATCATCATCGCAGTGTTCATGCTTTTCATGCGCCAGATGCAGGGAGGTGCTGGCGGCAGAGGTGGGCCGATGGCGTTTGGAAAATCAAAGGCTCGTCTGCTTTCGGAAGACCAGATCAAAACTACCTTCGCTGACGTTGCCGGGGTGGATGAAGCTAAAGAAGATGTTTACGAACTGGTTGAATTCCTCCGCGATCCCGGCAAGTTTCAACGCCTGGGTGGCCGAATACCTCGCGGTATCCTTTTGGTCGGTGCACCAGGTACCGGTAAGACCCTGCTCGCCAAAGCTATCGCCGGCGAGGCAAAGGTGCCGTTTTTCTCGATTTCCGGCTCGGATTTTGTCGAGATGTTTGTTGGCGTTGGCGCGTCCCGGGTCCGGGACATGTTCGAGCAGGCCAAGAAACAGTCTCCCTGCATTATCTTCATCGACGAAATCGATGCAGTAGGTCGGCATCGTGGGGCGGGTCTGGGTGGTGGTCATGATGAGCGCGAACAGACGCTCAACCAGCTACTGGTTGAGATGGATGGTTTCGAACCCAATGACGGCATCATTATCATTGCCGCCACAAACCGACCGGACGTGCTGGATCCGGCGCTGCTGCGCCCAGGTCGCTTCGATCGTCAGGTTGTCGTGAGTCTGCCTGATATCCGTGGCCGGGAGCAGATTCTCAAGGTTCACATGCGGAAGGTGCCGATTGCGGACGATGTTGATCCGACGATCATTGCTCGCGGTACTCCAGGTTTTTCCGGCGCTGATCTGGCAAACCTGGTGAATGAAGCGGCTCTGTTCGCCGCTCGGATGAGTAAACGCCTGGTTGAGATGGTCGAATTCGAGAAGGCCAAGGACAAGATCATGATGGGCGCCGAGCGCAAAAGCCTGGTCATGTCCGAGAAGGAAAAACTCAACACGGCGTTCCATGAAGCCGGACACGTGATTGTTGGTCGTCTGATGCCGGATCATGATCCGGTATACAAGGTGTCGATCATTCCGCGTGGGCGTGCTTTGGGTGTGACGATGTTCCTGCCGGCTGAGGACCGATACAGCATCAGTCGTCAGGCAATTCGAAGTCAGATCTGCAGCCTGTTTGGCGGTCGGTTGGCGGAAGAGATGGTCCTTGGCAAGGAGTTTGTTACGACTGGCGCCTCCAATGATATCGAGCGTGCGACTACTCTCGCGCGCAACATGGTCACCAAGTGGGGATTGTCCGAGCGCATGGGTCCGCTGATGTATGACGAGGATGCGAGTGAACCCTTTCTTGGCATGTCTGCAGGGGTACGCCCCAAGCCGCACTCGCCTGATACCGCGAAAGCGATCGACGACGAGATTCGGCGAATCATCGACGAGTGCTATTCAGAAGCAAGACGATTGCTGGAAGAGAACCGCGACAAATTGCAGATGATGGCTGAAGCGCTGATGGAGTTCGAAACACTCGGCCCTGAACAACTTGATGACATCATGGCAGGCGCGAAACCAAGGGCGCCAAAACCTCCATCACCGCCGGCAACCCGGACGTCCGATGAGAAGCCCATCGGTGGTCCAGCTGAAACCTGATCAACCCGTTGCGCGGCTTGAGCGCTGCAGGGCTTCGATGTCGTAACCGCTGGCTGGACCTTACCCAGCCAGTGGTCATGGGCATACTGAATATCACACCCGACTCATTTTCAGATGGCGGTCGATTTATCGACCCATCGGGCTGTGTTCGCCTTGATGAAGTTGAAGAGCAGGCTAACTGCATGGTTTTGCAGGGAGCACAGATTCTCGATATCGGAGGAGAGTCGACGCGTCCTGGCGCGCCAGAAGTCTCCATCGACCAGGAAATGGAGCGTGTGATTCCGGTCATGGAACGGCTCCGTGGTCTGGATACTCTGCTGTCAGTTGATACTCGGAAAGGAGTCGTTGCTGAAGCGGCACTAGCCGCCGGCTGCCATCTGGTGAACGATGTATCAGCTGGGACCGACGAGGCTGTATTGCATGCGGTCAGGCGTTTCGGGGCCGGACTCTGTCTGATGCACATGCGTGGTGAGCCGGCGACGATGCAGCATGCCCCAGACTATGTCGACGTGTTGAGCGAGATTGGTGTCTATCTGGCGGAGCGAGTCAAACGTGCGGTTGCGCTTGGTATCGACCGGGAGTCACTCGTGATTGACCCAGGCATCGGCTTTGGCAAGACGATGCAGCAGAATCTGCGATTGCTGGCTAATCTGGAACGATTTGGTGAAGCCGGTTTGCCGATTCTGGTTGGTGTGTCGCGCAAGTCGTTTCTAGGGCGGATCACGAATCGCCCTGTGGAAGAACGGCTTCATGCGAGCATTGCGATGGCAGTACTTGCGGTTGAACACGGCGCGCGCATCATTCGGGCCCATGATGTAGCGGCAACTTTTGACGCGCTGTCCATTTGGACTGCGTTGAATGAAGAAAGGCTTGGTTGACGATGGCGTCGCCCTTACGTCGAGTGATTGCGATGTTCTACAAGGAACGATGTCTCTACAGGGAGCGATGTCTCTACAAGGAAAAGGTATGAGCAGAAAATACTTCGGCACGGATGGCATCAGGGGACGAGTAGGGACTTATCCGATCACCCCAGAATTCTGTCTGCGCCTGGGATGGGCAGTGGGCCGTGTGTTTGCACAGCGAGGTCGAAGCCAGATCCTGATTGGTAAAGACACCCGCATTTCAGGCTACATGCTTGAGTCGGTGCTGGAGTCAGGGTTAGCGAGTGCAGGTGTAAACGTTGGTCTGATTGGCCCGATGCCGACGCCCGGTATCGCTTATCTCACCAGAACGCTTCGAGCCGATGCAGGAATCGTGATCTCTGCTTCCCACAACCCCTTCTACGACAACGGCATCAAGTTTTTTGATGGCACGGGTAACAAACTGGCCGACGAAGTCGAGCTGGAAATCGAAGCCATGCTTGAGAGCAAGATGGTCTGCGTTTCCTCCGAACAGCTCGGTAAGGCGTCGCGATTGCCAGATGCGGCTGGTCGGTATATCGAGTTTTGCAAGGCGACGGTAGATCGGGGTTTCCGACTGAACGGCCTGCGCATCGTGCTGGATTGTGCCCACGGTGCCACCTATCACGTGGCGCCGGGTGTTTTCGAGGAACTCGGCGCGGATACCATTGTCATCGGCGCTGAACCTGACGGCATGAACATCAATGCAGGGTGTGGGTCGACGCATACCGATAAGCTAATTGAAAAGGTACGCGAGTATCGAGCGGACGTTGGCATAGCCTTTGATGGCGATGGCGATCGAGTGCTGATGGTCGATGGCCAAGGCGTAGAGCATGACGGGGACGAATTGCTTTATATCATTGCCAATCATCGTCATCGTAAAGGTGAGCTCGGTGGTGGGGTTGTTGGCACTGTGATGTCGAACTTCGGGCTCGAGCGAGCGCTTACGGAGAAAGGGATTCCGTTTGATCGCGCGGCGGTCGGTGACCGATATGTGCTTGAACGAATGAAATCCAGTGGTTGGCAACTCGGCGGTGAGTCGTCAGGCCACATCGTCTGCTTGGACCGAACCACAACCGGAGACGGCATCGTGGCCGCTCTTCAGGTTTTGCGTGCCTCCATCGAGGCCGATCTGCCCATTGAACGACTTCTCGATGGCATGCAAAAAACCCCTCAGATCATGATCAATGTGAAAGTGTCTGATCCCAAAGGCGTTGCCGGGCACGCTGAGTTGAAACGCGCCGTGCTGGAAAAAGAAGGCATTCTACAAGGACGCGGCCGGATTCTCGTTCGACCTTCCGGAACGGAGCCTGTGCTGCGTGTCATGGTCGAAGGCGAGGATTCGCTCGAAGTGAAGGCCATTGCAGAAGAGTTGGCCTATGTGGCTGAAAACCTCAACGGCTCTCACAACGGAGAGTCGTAATTCACGTTGCCGCTTAGCGGGGCTCTTCGCCCAGCAAGATGCAGGCTCTTTCTTTCGCGATGATGATTTTTCCAAATTTGCCGTATACCATTGCCCGCCCTTCGGCCAGCGAGCTGATGCATGCCTGATTCTGGACGCCGACGAATTGTCGCTGCCAATTGGAAAATGCATGGTTCCATGGGGATGGTACGGGAGTATGTGGCACGGTTGGCACCCGTTGCGGGGGTAGAACTCGTGATCTGTCCGCCCGCTCCCTATTTGTGTGCTGTGCAAGCTCTGCTTGTTGATCGGGCAAATTATGTTGCGGTGGGTTCGCAGGATGTGCACGAGGACGCCAATGGTGCGTTCACCGGCGAAATTTCGGCTGAAATGGTTGCCGAATCTGGGGCGCGATGGACCATCGTCGGCCACTCGGAGCGGAGGCGATATGCCGGTGAGTCGGATGAACGGATCGCCGGCAAGATCAAGGCCGCTATTCGTGCGGGATTGCAGCCGATTCTTTGCGTTGGTGAGACGATCGAAGAGCGTCAGGGCGGCGCAGCAAAAATTGCTGTGGATGGTCAATTGAAGGTGATTGCCACTCGTATTTCGAAGGCGGATTGGAGACAACTCATCGTTGCCTATGAGCCGGTTTGGGCGATTGGTACGGGGTACAGTGCGAGCGCTTTACAGATCGATGAAATGCACACTTTCATCAGGGAGGCCGTTCAGAGTCAGTTGGGCGAGTCGGTGGAGTTGACGGTGCTCTACGGTGGCAGTGTCAATGAATCGAACGCCGATGAGCTCTTCAGGTCGCCACACGTCGACGGTGCCCTGGTTGGAAATGCAGCTCTGGAAGGGGATCGCTTGGTGAATATTGCTCGAGCATTGCAACGGGCAAAGAGCTGAATACGTAGGTTGTTTGTTTACATGGTGCCGTTGCGGTGAGTCCTGCCCGGCAACTGACAAAGAAGTGGTAACAGATGGAAGCGCTTGAATCGATATTGTTGATCCTGCTGGTCGCAGATGCCGTAGGGCTTACCGTGCTGGTGTTGTTGCAGCAAGGTAAGGGTGCCGATGTCGGCGCAGCTTTCGGTAGTGGCTCCGCGAACACCGTATTTGGTAGTGCTGGGGCGGGTTCATTCATGACACAAATGACGGTATGGCTTGCGGTCGGTTTCTTTCTGATTGCATTTGGTCTTGCCTATACCGCCAAACAGAAAGCCTCACAGGTCAGTATTGAAGGCTTGCCGGTTGTTCCAGCGGCAATGGAATCGAAGTCCGATGACAAGCCAGCTGATACGGAGTTGACTCCGAAATCCGAGGGTGTAGATTCCGGACTGCCAGACGTTTAGGGTTTGAACAAGAGACTTATGCCGAAGTGGTGAAATTGGTAGACACGCTATCTTGAGGGGGTAGTGGGCATTGCCCGTGCGAGTTCGAGTCTCGCCTTCGGCACCAGACAGATTTTTCAAGACCGTCACGTTCTTTCCAGATACCAGCATCAATGGTTGCGTGCCTTGGGGCACCTCCCTATAATCCCGCCCCTTGCTGATGCGGGGTGGAGCAGTCTGGTAGCTCGTCGGGCTCATAACCCGAAGGTCGTAGGTTCAAATCCTGCCCCCGCTACCAACTTCTGGTGGCACTCGTTGTTGATCCGAAATCTGTAACAAGGTTCAGATCAGATGCGGGTGTTGCCATCTGGGTAGCTATGCTTCGCCGTAGTTGGTCTACGGTGAACAGACTAAAGTCAGCGGGATCGTCCGTGACTGGTCGAGTAGCTCTGAAGCTCTGATCGTAGAAATCCTGATCCAGTCACGTGAGCGAAAGTCGAATGGGCGTTTAGCCCATTTTTTTTTCCTTCGGCGCAGTGCTGCCGACGGTCGGGGCTTGGTGTCCTGATCAAGAGTCGAAGCCTGTTGCTGCGAATGGCAGGTTCTGAGGTTGAATCGGAAGGAACAGGAATTGGAAACGCTGCTGAATCCCGTAGTCGGGAGCCAGGAGTGCGAGATCTGGGGCGTGGAGTTCGTTGCTCAAGGGCGACATTCGCGCTTGCGGATCTATATAGAAAAAGAGGCGGGCATCACCGTCGAAGATTGCGAGAGGGTGAGCCGACAGGTCAGCGATGTGCTGGATGTCAGCGAAGTCGTAACCGGCGAGTACACACTTGAAGTGTCCTCACCCGGCATGGATCGAACCCTCTTCAAGCCCGCGCACTACGTGAGCAACGTGGGTGAACAAATCGACGTTCGGCTGCATCTTGCGTTTGATGGGAGCAAGCACTTTGTTGGTGTGCTTGCCGGGTTCGAGAATGACGAGGCTTACGTTCATGTCGGGGCAGACGAGTTTGTCTTCCCGCTTGAAAACGTACAACGTGCACGCATCGTGCCCCGTTTTGATTGATAGAGACGAACGAAAATGAGCAAAGAAGTGCTGACGGTTGTTGATTCCGTTTCTCACGAAAAGGGAGTCGCCAAGGAACTGATATTCGAAGCGCTGGAAGCAGCGCTGGCGATGGCCAGCAAAAAGCGCTACGAAGAAGGCGCCGAATTCCGCGTGTCGATTGATCGCAACACCGGTGAGTATTCGACTTTTCGCGTGTGGGCGATTGTTGACCTCGAGTCAGTCGAGGAACCCAACCCTGCAGCACAAATTGATGTGACGGACGAGAGAGCCAAGAGCGCCTCGCTGAGTATTGGTGGTGTGATCGAGACCCCAGTCGAATCAGTTGAATTTGGTCGCATTGCAGCGCAAACCGCGAAGCAGGTTATTGTTCAAAAAGTCAGGGAAGCCGAGCGGGCCAAAGTTGTCGCCGAGTACCTGCCTCGTGTTGGTGAGCTCGTTGCTGGAACGGTGAAAAAACTGGGTAGGGACAGCGTTATCGTTGACCTGGGTAACAATGCCGAGGGACTGTTGAAGCGAGAGCACCTCATTCCTCGCGAATCGTTCAGGGTCAACGATCGAATTCGTGCCTTGCTGCTGGAGGTTCAACCCGAAAACCGGGGCCCACAACTCACGTTGACGCGGACATCGGCTGCCATGTTGGTGGAGCTGTTCAAGCTGGAAGTGCCGGAAGTTGCGGAGGATGTCATTCAGATTCGCGCAGCAGCGCGCGATCCTGGCTCACGCGCCAAAATCGCGGTTAAGACCAATGATGGTCGTATAGATCCAGTTGGAGCATGTGTCGGTATGCGTGGCTCTCGCGTCCAGGCTGTGTCGGGTGAGCTCGCGGGAGAGCGCATCGATATCGTTCCGTGGGACGACAATCCAGCGCAATTGGCAATCAACGCTCTGGAACCTGCCCAGGTAGCTTCCATTGTTGTTGATGAAGAAAGCCACACCATGGAAGTGGCAGTCTCTGAGGACAATCTGGCGCAAGCCATTGGTAGAGGTGGTCAAAACGTGCGCCTGGCGAGTGAGCTGACCGGCTGGACTCTGAACATCATGACCGAGGCCGAGGCGGAGCAGAAGCAGCAGAAGGAAGCCGGCCAGTTCATCCAGAATTTCATGAACGTGCTGTCGGTGGATGAGGATGTAGCGATCGTGCTGGTGGAAGAAGGTTTCACCACCATTGAAGAGATTGCGTACGTGCCCATTGACGAGATGTCGGCCATCGAGGGGTTCGATGCCGAAATCGTCGAAGAATTGCGAAATCGAGCCAAAGATGCCTTGCTTACCAAAGCTATTGCCAACGAAGAAATGCTGTCCGATCAGCAGCCTGCAGATGATCTTCTAGAAATGGAAGGCATGGATCGGCAGCTAGGCTTCGCACTGGCAAGCCACGGTGTGGTCTGCATGGAAGACCTGGCGGAACTCGCCATCCCGGATCTGCTGGAAATCGCGCCCTCATTGAGCGAAACGAGAGCGGCGGAATTGATTATGACAGCGCGGGCTCCCTGGTTTGCATAGCCGATGGGTTCATCGAGCAATGATTGACTGGTCCCGCATTTAGAAAAGACTGGAGGCGAAGGCTCCCAGCAAAACGGCGTAAAGAGCGGAAATAACTATGGCCGATGTTACGGTTGAACAACTCGCAAGCACAGTAGGCGTTGCTGTAGAACGGCTGCTGTCGCAAATGCGTGAAGCCGGCCTCCCGCACTCCCGGGTGGGTGAATCCGTTTCCGAAGAACAGAAGCAAGTGCTCCTCGCCTATCTCAAACGGGCGCATGGAGGGGAGGACTCGTCACCTAACAAGATCACGCTGACGCGAAAATCTGTAGGTACCCTCAAGACTGGCCAAGGTAAAGCTGGCCGCAGTGTGACTGTCGAAGTTCGGCGCAAACGTGTTTTCGTGAAGCGCGGAGAAACAGAAGAACAGGCCACCGAATCAGCCCCGCCCATAACATCGCAGACAGAAGTTGAAACCAAGCGCATCAGAGAAGAAGAAGCCCGTCGTGCCGAGGCGCTGCATCGGGAAGAGGAGCAGCGGCGACTGGAAGAAGAGCGCCGGCTCGAAGAAGTACGACTGAAAGAAGAAGAGCGGTTGCGTCTCGAAGCGGAAAAGCTGGCGAAGGAAGCGGCTGAGCTGAAAGCTCGAGTACAAACGACACCGGCGGTTGATGATGTTGCGATCAAGACTGCAGACGAGCAAGCCAAGACTCAGGCAGAAGAGCGTGGCGGAAAGCGGACGCGCGGCAAAGAGCGCGAAAAGGACCGTGATCGTCGAGGACGTGATGGCGTCGTTGAACCCGTGCAAAGCGGTCGCTCTGAGCTGAAACTCAAGACAGCTCGCAGGCACAGACAGGGTGGTAGGGCAGGGCAGGGTTTTCACGTCGAACAACAGGGCGGGGAATTCCGACCCACGGAGTTCATTTCCCACGAGGTGGATATTCCGGTTGCCATCACCGTTGGTGAGTTGGCGAGTCGCATGTCAGTCAAGGCGGGCGAAGTCATCAAACAATTGATGAAGCTGGGAGTGATGGCGACCATCAATCAGGCGATTGATCAGGACACCGCCACACTTGTTGTCGAAGAACTTGGCCACAAAGTGAAACTCGTTCGTGAAAACGCGATCGAGATGGAACACACAGAGTCATTGCAGATTGAAGGCGAGCAAGTAGGCCGGCCGCCTGTTGTCACGGTTATGGGTCACGTTGACCATGGCAAGACTTCACTTCTCGATTACATTCGCAAGGCCAAGGTTGTCAGCGGTGAAGCCGGCGGCATTACGCAGCACATCGGTGCGTATAGCGTGCCAACTGCAAAAGGTCGGGTAACCTTTATCGACACCCCAGGCCATGCTGCGTTTACCGCAATGCGGGCACGAGGCGCGCGGGTTACGGATATCGTCATTCTTGTCGTTGCTGCTGATGATGGCGTGATGCCGCAGACGGAAGAAGCAATTCAGCATGCCAAAGCTGCGGGCGTGCCAATTATTGTTGCCATCAACAAGATGGATCTTCAAGGCGCGGACCCGGAACGCGTTACCAGCGAACTGGCATCGCGCAACGTGATGCCGGATACATGGGGTGGCGACACCCAGTTTGTAAAAATCTCTGCGATTACGGGGCAGGGTATCGATGATCTTCTCGATGCAATTCTCTTGCAGGCAGAACTGCTGGAGTTGAAGGCAGTTCCAGAAGCACCGGCACGAGGCGTCGTTGTTGAGTCACGGCTTGATCGTGGTCGTGGACCGGTTGTGACCATTCTGGTGCAGAACGGGACGCTACGGAAAAGCGACGTCGTCATTGCCGGTGAGTATTTTGGCAGGGCGCGGGCCATGATCGACGATCAAGGTAATCAGGTGGACAGCGTCCCACCATCGATGCCCGTCGAGCTGCTTGGTTTGTCAGGCACTCCGGGTGCTGGTGATGATTTCGGCGTAGTGCCCGATGAACGCACAGCGCGTGAACTTGCAGATTTTCGTCGAGACCGGACCAACGAAAAACGGCAGGCGCTTCAGCAGTCTGCGAAGTTGGACAACATATTCGCGCACCTCGCAGAAGGCGAGAAGCGCGTGATGAAACTTGTCCTCAAGACTGATGTTCGCGGCAGCCTTGAAGCCATTACGCAGGCTTTGGCTGATATCGGCAATTCAGAAGTACAAGTCAGCGTACTTGGTGCTGGCGTCGGAGCGATTACCGAATCTGACGCGAACATGGCGTTGACATATGGCGCGGTGATTTTTGGGTTCAATGTTCGGGCGGATAATTCAGCGAAAGCACTTATCGAACGCGAAGGGATGGAATTGCGCTACTACAGCATCATTTACGAGCTGATTGATGATGTTAAGAAAGTGCTCACAGGCATGTTGTCACCGGAAATTCGCGAGGAAATTGTTGGTGTTGCAGAAGTACGCGATGTCTTCCGTTCGCCAAAATATGGCCAGATCGCCGGCTGTATTGTCCTGGAGGGTAACGTCTTCCGAAGCAAGCCAATTCGCGTGCTGCGTGGCAATGTGGTGATTTTTCAGGGTGAGCTGGACTCGTTGCGCCGATTCAAGGATGACGTCAATGAGGTTCGCAGTGGTACTGAGTGCGGTATCGGCGTTCGCAACTACAACGATGTGAAAGTGGGCGATGTCATTGAAGTCTTCGACACGAAAGAGGTCGCTCGATCGCTGTGAAACAGTATTCACAGGCTGGTGAACGAACACAGCGGGTCGCTGATTTTATCAGGGACGAAGTTGCTCGTTTGCTACTACGTGATATGCGAGATCCGCGGATCGACATGGTGACTGTGACCGAGGTGCGGGTCAGCAAGGATCTGGCGTTTGCAGACATCTATGTGTCTTCGCTGCGTACCAATAACGAGATCGCGCGCAGTGCCATGATTGATACACTCAATGGCGCAGCAGGATGGATTCGTTCGGAGCTCGCAAAGCGCCATACCATGAGGACGACGCCTAGACCGAGGTTTCACTACGACGAACTCATCGAGTCGAGTGCAAAACTGGACCGAGCCATTGATAAGGCGATCGCTGCCGACAAAGAGCGTATTACGGAGGCGGACGATGAATCGACGTAGTCGAGGCCGCCCGCTTGACGGGTTCCTGATCATGGACAAACCCGTCGGGCTCAGCTCCAATCAGGTCGTGCAGAAAGCCAAGAGAATGATGGATGCACAGAAGGTCGGTCACACGGGTAGTCTCGACCCGCTGGCCACGGGAGTGTTGCCACTCTGTTTTGGTGAAGCAACGAAGTTCTCGCAATACCTGCTTGATTCTGACAAGCGATACTGGACACGGATCCGCCTTGGGCAGACAACGAACACAGGCGATTCCGACGGGCAGATTCTTGAAGAAAGACCCGTCAATGGTGTCACCGCCGAACGCATTGAGGCAGTGCTTGTCGAGTTTCGTGGCAGTATTGAACAAACGCCGTCCATGTTTTCTGCGATCAAACATCATGGGCAACCTTTGTACAAACTTGCTCGAATGGGCGTGGAAGTCGAGCGAAAACCGAGAACGATCAGTGTCTACCACCTGGAGCTCGTCGCTTTCGATGGCGACTTTTTTGAGCTGGAACTGCACTGCAGCAAGGGAACGTATGTTCGGTCGTTAGCCGAGGACATCGGTCAAAAACTTGGTTGTGGTGCGCACGTAGTTGCACTTCGAAGACGATCAGCCGGGCCGTTTCAGGAAGCTGACGTGATATCGTTTGAAGCTCTCGAAGTCGCATGCGATTCAAAAAACAGCGAAGGCTTTCTCAAACCCATTTCTTCTGCGGTCGGGAACTGGCCGGAAGTCAGTCTGAACGAGACGCTCGCTTATTATCTACGGCAGGGACAACCAGTCATGGTGCCTCGTGCACCCACCCAAGGTTGGGTGCGGTTGGCTCTCCAAAACGAATCTTCCGCTGCATCGTTTATCGGTGTTGGGGAGGTCTTGGACGACGGGCGCATCGCGCCACGTCGGCTGGTATCGAGGG
This sequence comes from Gammaproteobacteria bacterium, assembly GCA_043719475.1. Classification (GTDB taxonomy): domain Bacteria; phylum Pseudomonadota; class Gammaproteobacteria; order Pseudomonadales; family Azotimanducaceae; genus SYFY01. The sequence goes on from JAYSTS010000179.1 coordinate 58,938, forward strand.
CATGACTGCAAATATGCGTGGTCATACTTGTGAGCGTTACCAGCGCTTTACAGGCATATTCAACAGGAGATCGAAAACATGGCATTGAACGCGGCTCGAAAAGCCGAAATCATCAAGGATTACCAACAAGGAACGAGCGATACAGGCTCGCCGGAAGTCCAGGTAGCTTTGCTGACTCACAACATCAACGAATTGCAGGACCACTTCAAGGCGCACAAAAAGGATCACCATTCACGGCGGGGTCTGATCCGCATGGTGAACCAGCGCCGAAAGTTGCTGGACTATCTCAAAGGCAAAAACACAGAGCGATATGCATCGCTGATTCAACGACTTGGTCTGCGTCGTTGAGCAACACCCTGCCGCACGAGTCGCTGTCAGCTGTGGCTGTCGATGGTTTGTGCGTGGTGTCTGCAACCCTATATAAGGAGCTGATTTGAAAGCGATTACCAAAGAAATTCAATTTGGTGGGCAAAAGCTCACCCTCGAAACGGGGCGCATTGCGCGTCAAGCAACTGGGGCAGTATTAGTCACTTTGGGCGAAACCGTGGTGTTGGCGACCGTAGTCGGTGCCAAGGGCATGAGACCGGGACAGGACTTTTTTCCTCTGACGGTGAACTACCAGGAAAAGACCTACTCTGCCGGGAAAATCCCGGGTGGGTTTTTCCGGCGTGAAGGTCGACCAAGCGAGAAGGAGACCTTGACCTCACGTCTCATTGACCGCCCCTTGCGGCCTTTGTTTCCGAAAGGATTCATGAACGAAGTCCAGGTGATCCTTACGGTAGTTTCAGCGGACAAGGACCAGGATCCGGATATCGCCGCCTTGATTGGCGCGTCGGCAGCCTTGTCGATATCAGGCATTCCGTTCTCAGGCCCTATCGGTGCGGCGCGAGTTGGCTATATCGATGGCAACTTCATTTTGAACCCAGGCTTTGAGCAAATGAAGAGCTCGATGCTGCACATGGTCGTCGCCGGTACAAAAGACGCGGTGCTCATGGTTGAGTCTGAAGCCGATCGCCTGACCGAAGATGAAATGCTCGGTGGCGTGTTGTTTGCGCAGCAGGAAATGCAGGTTGTCATTGCGGCGATCAATGAGTTGGTGGCCGCAGCAGGTAAGCCTCGTTGGGAGTGGCAGCCGGTTGCTTCGAACGCGCCCCTCAAGCAAGCGGTAGAGCAACAGGTTCGCAGTCAGCTCGGCGATGCGTATCGCATCATGGACAAGCAGGATCGACAAGACCGAGTGGCGGCGCTACGAAAGTCCACCGTCGAAGCACTGGCCGCAGCGGAAGGCGCTCAATTTATTGCAGCTGACGTCTCTGAGGCTTTCGCCAAGCTCGAAAAGAATATTGTTCGAGAGCGTGTCATCAACGGTGAACCGCGCATTGACGGCAGAGACCTGCGAACAGTTCGTCCAATCACTATCGAAGTCGGTGTATTGCCTCGCGCTCACGGTTCGGTGTTGTTTACCCGCGGCGAAACACAGGCGATTGTTGTTGCCACCTTGGGTACACAAAGAGATGCGGCGTTGATCGATGCCCTGGAAGGGTCCTTCAAAGACCACTTCATGTTGCATTACAACTTCCCTCCTTACAGCGTTGGTGAGGCCGGCTTCATGGGTGGGCCAAAGCGCCGAGAAATCGGTCACGGCAAATTGGCGCGTCGTGGTGTCCAGGCGGTGCTTCCCACTGTTGAGGACTTCCCTTACACGATTCGCATCGTGTCGGAAATTACCGAGTCAAACGGCTCGAGTTCGATGGCTTCTGTTTGTGGCGCCTCTCTATCCATGATGGACGCTGGCATTCCTCTGAAAGCGCCAGTAGCGGGCGTTGCCATGGGTCTGGTGAAAGAAGGCAATCGTTATGCGGTGCTGACCGACATCCTTGGCGATGAAGATCACCTCGGTGACATGGACTTCAAGGTCGCTGGTACCGCTGAAGGCGTTACCGCACTGCAGATGGACATCAAGATTGATGGCATCACTGAAGAGATTATGGAAGCTGCGCTACGTCAGGCCTTGGAAGGCCGTCTGTTCATTCTCGGCGAAATGAACAAGGTGCTCGCGACGTCACGACCTAACCTGGCATCAAATGCACCTGTCATTACAACGATGAAGGTCCATCCGGAGAAGATCCGCGAGATCATCGGCAAGGGTGGTGCGATGATCCGAAGTATCGTCGAGGCCAGCGGCGCTGAGATCGATATCGAAGACGACGGCACGGTGAAGATTTTTGCGATGAACGAAGAGTCACGAAATATTGCCATCGGCAAGATCCAGGAAATTGTTGCAGAGGCTGAGGTCGGCAGGATCTACGAAGGAACCATCGAGCGAATCGTCGACTTTGGCGCCTTTGTTTCTATCCTTCCAGGTAAAGATGGTCTGTTGCACATTTCGCAGATCGCCGATGAGCGAGTCGAGAGTGTTGGTGATTACTTGCAGGAAGGCCAGAAAGTGCGCGTTGTCGTGCTTGATGTCGACCAGCGCGGACGCATTAAACTGTCGATGAAGGAAGTGAAAAACTACGAAGCGGCCTAGCTGATTCGTACCGCAGACATTGGGGTTGCGAGAGGCAACCCCAGTTCTTGCGTGCGGGCTTGGTGAGTTACGTCGGGTAATCGCGGTAGAAGTTTGGGCTGCCGTTGGTCGATTCGTTGACCGCAGTTCTAAAGTCTACGGTCGGAATCTGTCTTCTCGTTCTCCGTAGTGGCGCTCTACGAGTTCGTGTCTTTCCTGAGCTTCCAGGCACAGCGTTGCGATTGGACGTGCTTCGAGTCGACGAAGTCCAATGTCTTCCCCGGTTTCTTCGCAGTATCCGTAGGAGGCATCGTCCAGGCGAGCAAGTGCAGCATCAATCTTCTTGAGTAGCTTTCTTTCACGATCTCGTGCTCTGAGTTCGAGTCCGAACTCAGACTCCTGAGTCGCTCGATCATTGGGATCTGGGAAGTTTGTCGCCTCGTCACGCAGATGATGGATGGTACGATCGACTTCTTCCATCAACTCACGCTTCCAATTCATGAGTATTCGTCGGAAGTGCTCCGCCTGGCCTTCGCTCATGTACTCTTCGCCAGGCTTAGGCTGATAGGGCGGGATTCCATGGATAGGGCCGCTGAATAGATTAGGGCTGAGATCTGAAGGCGCGACCAGACGCGTGGTACTCTTTGACACGATTGGCTTGTTGTCCGTTTTGGAATTCTTAGTCGAGGCGTCCAGCTTCACTTTGCTCTTGGTAGAAGTCGTTCCAGTTCCCTTGGCTACCGTCGCTGTTGCTGCCACATGAGTTGGTGTTCCAGGCGCAGTTTTTTTCTTGGTATTCTTCGGAGTCGAGTCAGCTACCGATGATTGTTCCTTGATAGCTTTGTCTGTCACGGGGGCCGCAGTACTTTTTGAAGCAGCTGGCTTTTCGGTATCTGGTTTGCTCTTTTCGGTTGGCAATTTGGTATCGATCTGAACCGGCTGTCGCGCGGCTAACGCGGCTTTCGGTGGCAGTTTCTTTTCCTTGGGTTTAGCGATAGTTGGGGTGACCAATGCTTTTTTTGTTGTCGCACTGGTTTTTGCCGTAGTTTTTGCCGTAGTTTTTGCAATAGTGCCTTTGGCCTTGGTGGTCTTTTCGCTCTTGGACACAGGATCGGGCTTGGCGGCGACCTTTTTTGTACTGACGGTCGTCGCTGTCTTCTTGGATTTTGAAGCCGTGGCGCTTACTTGTTTCTTCTTTGCAGCCATCGCAAGTCTTCCCGCTGGTTCGAAGAGCGGCGCGTATGATATCCGAACGTGGTCAAGGTTCCAGCGATCTTTAGCCTGTATTAAGAGTGATTTCGTGATCGGGATCGACCACCCCATATTCGGTCGCTACCTCGGCAACGGTGAGTACGGCCCCTGACTTGCTCATGATTTCTTGATCGGCGGCCAAAGCAGCGATACAGCGTCCTGACAGTCGCACTGACTGTGAAGTCCTCGGATCCAGGTGCACTTTACCCTTCGCGACCATGTCGAGGATGAATTCTGTCTTGACCTTGGAAGGGGATAACGATAACGCCGCTACACCATGGGCCCTCAGTTCGTGGGCCATATCCCGAGCCATCCGATCCACACCGGCTTTACCCACCCCATAGGACGCGCTGAACACGTATTCGCGGCCACCTCGGGAGGAGATGTTAACGATCAAGCCTCGACCCGCCGAAACCATCATCGGGGCGGCGAAGACCGAAGCGGTGTAGTAGCCTCGCAGACCCACGCCGCACTGGATATCCCAGATCGAAACAGGGTGCTCCCAAAACCCGCCACTCAAAACAGGCGGATCGGGAATCTGGTATGCATTGTTGACGAGGATGTCGAGTCGGCCTTGCTCGTACTGTACGCGCTTGAAGAGCGCGGCGACTTCGTCATCGTTCCGATGATCAACTACGCAAGGAATTCCTGTTCCACCCATTCGATCCACTGCTGCGGCCGTAGCCTCAACCGAGAGGATGGCGCTGGGGTCGGTTCCAGCGCTGCTGCGACCGGTGACGTAAACAGTTGCACCTGCTTCGCCTAATCCCTCGGCGATGCCTTTCCCAATGCCCCGGCTGGCGCCTGTCACAACGGCAACCTGACCGGCCAGGCTTCTCAAGAGCTCACCTTGCGATTGCGAACCAGATCCTCGACCACGCTCGGATCAGCCAGAGTACTGATGTCGCCCATGTTCTCCAGCTCATTAGCGGCGATATGTCGCAGGATTCGACGCATGATTTTGCCGGAGCGCGTCTTCGGCAATCCCGGTGCGTACTGAATAACGTCAGGTTTGGCGAAAGGGCCGATCTCTCGTCGTACTAGGTCAACCAGTTCGCTTTCAAGCCGCAGGGGGTCAATGTTTGCGCCGGCCATCAAAGTCACGTAGGCGTAGATTCCCTCGCCTTTGATGTGATGCGGGTAACCGACAACCGCCGCTTCGGCGACGACTTCGTGCAACACGAGGGCACTCTCAACCTCGGCCGTGCCAATCCGATGGCCCGAAACATTGATGACATCATCCACACGTCCAGTGATCCAGTAATAGCCGTCTTCATCTCGACGGGCACCATCACCCGTGAAGTAGTAGCCGGGGTAGGCCTTGTAATAGGTATCAACGACCCGCTGATGGTCTCCGTAAACAGTTCTTATCTGCCCTGGCCAGGACGTTGTGATAACCAGATTGCCCGAGGCTTCCTGAGCAGTAATGACCGCACCGCTGGCGTCGACCAAGGCTGGCAGGACCCCGAAAAAGGGTTTGGTCGCAGAGCCGGGTTTTAGTGCGGTGGCACCAGGCAGGGGAGTAATCATGATGCCGCCGGTTTCGGTCTGCCACCAGGTATCAACAATTGGGCATCTGCGCTCGCCCACGACCCGGTGATACCACTCCCAGGCTTCCGGGTTGATCGGTTCGCCGACCGACCCTAACAAGCGAAGTGTTGAGCGGCTTGTTTGGGTAACGAAGGCATCCCCTTGTGACATAAGTTGGCGCAGCGCCGTAGGCGCGGTGTAGAAAATGTTCACGCCATGTTTGTCGATGACATTCCAACACCGAGATGCGTCTGGCCAAGTGGGAATCCCTTCGAACATCAGCGTGGTCGCACCGTTTGCCAGAGGTCCGTAAACGATGTAGGAGTGACCCGTGATCCAGCCGACATCCGCCGTACACCAGTAGATGTCCCCGTCGTGGTAGTCGAATACGTATCGATGCGTAATCGACGCCATCAAGAGATAGCCAGCCGAGGAATGCTGTACGCCTTTTGGTTTGCCAGTCGATCCGGAGGTATAGAGGATGAACAGGGGATGCTCGGAATCCATTGGCTCTGCCGGACAAATGTCAGAACAACCTGCGGTCAACTCGTGATACCAGATGTCGCGCGAACTTTGCCACGGAATAGTGTTACCGGTTCGACGCACGACGAGTACGGTGTGTACGTTGGGACAAGCCGCCAAGGCTTCTTCGGCATTCTTTTTCAGGGGTACGAACTTCCCACCTCTTAACCCTTCATCAGCCGTGATCAGGGTCTGGCAGTCTGAGTCCAATATCCGGTCACGAAGAGACTGCGGAGAAAAGCCGCCAAACACTACTGAATGGATGGCTCCGATTCGGGCGCAGGCAAGCATCGCGAAGGCGGCTTCGGGAATCATTGGCATGTAGATGCAGACGCGATCACCCTTTTTGACACCTCTTGCTTTCAGCCCGTTGGCCAACTTGTTGACAGCTGTTGCGAGCTGCCCATAGGTAATCGTGCGGGATTCTGCTGGATCGTCTCCCTCCCAGATGATTGCAGTCTGATTCGAACGGGTTGACAGGTGCCTGTCGATGCAATTGGAGCTGACATTGAGCTGACCGCCATCGAACCACCGGAAGTTGCCACCGTGCATATCGGCAGTTCGAGTGGTGTGCCATGGCTTCGCCCAGGTGAGGAATGTCTTTGCCTGCTCATCCCAGAAATCAGTGGGGTTTTCAATGGATTGCGTGTACATCGCAGCATAAGTTTCAGCGTCAATATGACTGCGCAGTCGTACCGACTCAGGTACTGGGTAAACCGTGCTCACCTTGTCTCCCCTTTGTTTTATTGTTTGGGCTTGTCACGCAAGCGTTCGATCAGAAAACGCGTTGATCGATCCTGGCTGCTCGCGTCCTCGCCAACCAGTTGTTTGTAAATGGGATTGGCCAATCGTTTGCCAATTTCAACTCCCCATTGATCGAACGAATTGATGCCCCAGAGGACACCCTGGCAAAAAACTTTGTGTTCGTGCATCGCCAGCAGTGCGCCCAGATGGAAGGCATCCAGACGATCCAGTATCAGAGTTGTCGTTGGATGTTCGCCGGGTACTTCCCTCTCGCTGGATACACCACTCTCACCGAGCATCATCGCTTGGCTCTGAGCCAGTGCGTTGGCTGCAAGCCAACGATGATGTTCGGTCAGATCCGATCCGGCGGCTGCACTAACAATGAAATCTGCGCTGTAAGCTCGTGTTCCCTGATGCAGCAACTGGTGATAGGCATGCTGACCGGATGTACCGACGCCCCCCCAGAGAATGGGCATGGTGTGCGTGGTCACGGGACTGCCGTCCTGATGGACGCGTTTGCCGTTGCTCTCCATTTCCAGTTGCTGAAGGTACATCGGCAATAGCGTCAGTCGCTCGTCGTAGACCAATACCGCGTGATTGTTCGCACCGAGGAAATTGGTGTTCCAGGTGCCGACAAGAGCAGCCAACACTGGCAGATTGGCCGCATGCGGTGCGGAGGCGAAGTGTTCGTCCATCGCCCGGGCTCCCGACAAGAGCGCATCAAATGTGCCAGTGCCTGCGGCCAGTGCGACTGGCATACCGACAGCGCTCCATAACGAATAGCGTCCACCAACCCAATCCCACATCGGGAATACGTTGTCCGAGGAGATGCCAAACTCGTTTGCCGCTTTGACGTTGGCAGAAATCGCGGCAAAGTGCTTCGTGATTCCCAAGGGCTGATTGGTGCGTTCGAGGAACCAGGTACGAGCGGATCGTGAATTTTCCAGGGTTTCCAAGGTCACGAAAGACTTGGACGCGGTAATGAAGAAAGTCCGTTCGGGATCACACCCTTTCAAGGCGGAAGTGAGTGCGTATCCGTCGATGTTGCTGACGAATCTGATATCGAGTACATCGTCGCTGCCAACGGCCCGCACCGCAAGTTCAGGGCCGAGATGTGAACCGCCGATCCCGATGAAGATGATGTGACGAATGCTCTTGCCGGTGATACCGGTATGTTGGCCATTGCGAATGTTATCGACGAAAGACCTGACTCGGTTGAGAGTGTCCTGAACGAGTTGATCAATACCCGGTAGCCCCATTCCAAGTGGCGCACGCAAAGCGGTGTGAAGAGCCGGCCTCCGCTCCGATTGATTGACGACCTCTCCGGACAACAGTGCTGCTCGATGGTCCGACAGCTTTGCCTGATCGGCTAGAGCAATCAACTCCCTGAATACCTGTTGACTGATTCTCTGTTTGCTGAAGTCAGCCGTGATTCCGCAAGTGGCAATGCGCAAGGCGCGATTTCGAATCTCATCATCAAGCAGTTGGTTAGTGGGCCTAATATCTCGCGCGCTGATTGCCAGAGATTGCCACGAAGGTAGTTCGGTAGGTGATTTAGAAGGCAGACTCACAAGAACTCCGGATTTGGATTGAAGTACTGACGGACTCCCGTCATTTCAGTGATGCGAGTAAGCAACGTCCTGAAATGTTCTTTACTGTTGATGAAGTCGATATGATTTGCGTTCACCACCAGCAGCGGGCTGCGATCATAAAAGTGGAAAAACTCCGTGTACGCGTCCACAAGTGACGCCAGGTATTCGGTTTCCATGCGTTGTTCGCTTTTGACGCCACGATGACGAATCCGTGTCAGCAGAACGTCTACATTCGCCTGCAGATAGATGACAAGATCAGGCGTTCGAACATTGAGGTCCAGTTTTTTGCTGATTTGTTGATAGAGATCAAACTCGTCGGGAGACAGAGTGAGTCGTGCAAACAACTCGTCCTTCTCCATGAGGAAGTCTGTGACGATTTTCGGAACCAACAGGTCATCCTGTGCAATTCCGCCCATTTGACGAGCTCTGTTCAGCAGGAAGAATAATTGTGTTGGCAGCGCGTATCTTCGACTATCGCGGTAGAAAGCATCAAGGAACGGATTTTCCGCAGCGGGCTCGAACAACGTGGAGTAACCGAGCTCCTCTGCAATCATCTTGGCAAGGGTGGTTTTTCCAACGCCTATCGGACCTTCGATGGCAATGTAGCCAAAATTGTGTCGGGCGATGTTGCGTATTCCCCTGACAGCAGTGTGCTCAACAGGCTTCTTCATGGCACTAAAGTGTTCGCAGCGGTTCCAGCACGTTTGCGTGAACGACTTCGCCTGCGCCCGCCGGCTGGTGTGCGTGCGCGCGGCAGGGAGGCAATCAGATCCGTGCGAAGATCGGGTTGCGCCTGATACTGGGTCCACCAATCGAACATGGGTGTGAGAGCTGGATCGATTTGGGCTCTTAGATCCAGAAGATCGTAGGCGGCGCGAAATCGTTTGTGTGATACCAGTCGCTCCAGAGCTTTTGGAGATGGCTCTTCCAGTCGAGGTTGCAAAGACCAGACTTCGCGAACAAATGTTGAATATCGGCGGGGAATGGCAATAACCGATGTCTGTGCAGCGATGGATTGATCCGCCGCGAGATTGCTGGCGACGATGGCTGGATGCATGGGCATGAAGCGATGCATACGGGCCACGTAGTCTTCCCACAACAGGACTGCCAACAGGAAACCTGGGGTGGCCGGCTTCTCTGCGGCGATGCGTGCGTCGGTATTGCGCATGGCCTTGCTAACGAGTTCGCTCGTTGGGTGTGTTCCTGGGAACAGCGCCTGATGCAGTGGCGAGGAGGATATGACATGCCAAGCGGCGTGCGCGTATCCTAGAAGAAACAGCTTGTTGAACTCTTCAAACAAGCGAGCAGACGGAATTGCCTGCAGTCTCTTCGCGGCCTCCGGTAACGCTGAACTGATGGAATCGGCAATGTCGAATTTGAGCTTCGCCTTGAAACGCAGTGCTCGTATCGCGCGAACGGGATCTTCGGCAAGCCGCACATCAGGATGACCAATGAACGCAATGCGCTTGGCCTTCAGATCCTTGAGTGCATCGACGTAATCCAGAAGATCACCGCTGAGGGGATCGTAATACAGGGCGTTGATGGTGAAATCTCGGCGGAGAGCATCCTCTGCCAAGGTGCCATACTCATTGTCACTCAGGATCATTCCATCGGAGTTGAGCTCTACCAGGGAGGATTCCCCTTTGCGAAAGGTAGACACTTCAATGATATCTCGACCAAATCGTACATGTGCAATTCGAAATCTTCGGCCGACAAGTCTTGCTCGTCGAAACACGCCTTTGACTTCTTCCGGCGTGGCGTCGGTTGCGACGTCGAAGTCCTTCGGAATCTCACCGAGCAAAAGATCTCGAACACAACCGCCGACGAGGTACGCGTCGAACCCGGCGGATCTCAATTTGGCGATGACTTCGAGACTATTGGCGTCAAGTAATGTCGGATCGATCTTGTGTGTGGACGCGGGTACTCGTTGCAGAACGGTAGGCATAGTCAATCGACCATCGGTGATTCTGGACCGCTCGGTTGCTCTCGACTTCGAGAGCGTTTGCGCGGAATGTTGAGGCGTTGACGGCGTTCCCAGAGGCTCTTCCGGCTTATTCCCAACTTCTCTGCCAGCTCCGTCTCGGTAGACAACTCTTCGTTTTCAACAACGAATCGGACGAAGTAATCCTCCAGACTAGTTTGCAGGACATTGTCAGGAGCTGGAACGGGCACAGACTGGCGTTCGTTGTCGATGGGGAGAACTTCAGCCGGGACTACGTTGTCGCTTGAAAGAATAACCGCTCTTTCGATGGCGTTTTCGAGCTCTCGAACATTTCCCGGCCATTGGTAGCGGCGAATGGCTGCCAGAGCGTTATCGGACCAGCTCATTTCTCCACGCTTTAGTCGAGTTGAAGTCGTTGCCAGAAACCAGTTTGCGAGTGCAGGGATGTCTTCACCCCGATCACGCAAAGGTGGAACCCGGATCGACGTTATCGAGAGCTGGTAGAGCAACTCACTCCGGAATCGGCCTTGGCCACTGAGCTGTTCAAGATCCATATGAGAGCTGGCGATAATCCGAACGTCCACCTTTCTGGAGGTCGATCCACCCACAGCGCGTAACTCACGAGTGCTCACCAACCGAAGCAGACGTGCCTGTACCTCCTGAGGGAGCACACCAATTTCATCGAGAAAAAGTGTGCCTTGATGGGCTGTGGCGACCAGGCCATTGATCGCCTGCCCACCTGCGCTTGCGTCTCTGCCGAAGAGCTCCGTTTCGATTCCTTCGACAGGTATGGCGGCACAATTCACGACGATCATGGGTGATCGCTTTCGATCTGAGGCGTCGTGAATGGCCCTGGCAACTCGTCGTTTGCCTGAACCCGGCTCTCCGGTGATGAGTACCGGTCGGTCTGTCGCAGCAACCGCCAACACCCGCTCTTTGAGATCGCGAATGCTCGCGCACTCGCCGATCAAAGGAAGACCTTCCGCGTCGATGGTCGGAAGTCTGCGATTCCGATGGGCCAACAGTGTTCGTTCAATGGCGGCCATTAGATGATCCGCTTCCATCGGAAGAGGAAGATAGTCGTAAGCACCTTGGCGAATGGCGGAGACCGCGTTCGGATAGGAGGGACGCTCCGCAATGATAATTGCTGGCACGTGTTTGCCTGAAGCCTTCAGCAGGGTGGTTATAATTTCGCTACGGCATTGATCACTGATCAGAACCAGCTCACACGCAAGATCTCCGCTGGTTGATTCGAGGTCTGTTTCCTTGAGCGATTTTGTTAGACAGCCGTTCGCCTCCAGCGTATTCACAATCGGGAGACTGACGGGGGACGAAATACCAAGCAACAGGACTTGAGTCATGACACGGATGGTAACAAATACGCGATGTCTTTTTACTCCGCGATGCCGGCAGGTAAATTTGCCGGGATCAGTTCGATATCAAAATTCCTTGTGCCATGCTCAATCAGCTGACTTAGAGACCAACTATCAGCAGATTTCGGAAAAGAAATCCCAAGGCAGGCAAGACAGAAGCGAATATTCCGGGAATTTTGATTCGCGTCGGGAGGGCGCGCAAACATCTGCTCGGACAATTTTCGTCCATATTTGTCGCGCAGGACGGGGAGGTGACCGTGGTCCGGCGATTGAAGGTCGAGCGCGTTCAGCAACTAGATTTGGGCGGCGGTTGCGCTGAGCAGATCCGCTTCCCGCAATACTTCAGTGATGACTCCGTTTCCATCGTCCACCGCGCTTGCGAGCGAGTACGCGATGGCGGGATCGATAGGCTTGGAGCGGCAGGTGCCCGGATAAGTAGGGATTCCTTCCAGATCCTTGCGAGAGCAGGAGCAACCAAAGAGTCGTCCGGTAGAGGAAAGTCTGGTCAAAGCCGCAGAATATAGCGTGATGTTGGTGCTTTGGTAGACGACCGGTGCGTCCGGTTGCAGTCCATGCAACGCGAGCGAATCGATGATCCGTTGCTCCGCACCCGGACCAGAGCGCTGCGTGTCCAGATCATTCATTCGAATCGACCAACAGGACTCATGGCGCTGCTCGCGGACATCTGAGTTGAATTTTGCAGTTTAATAGTTGCAATAGACTGGTTCCAAATTCTCGCGCTGGCCAGAACCTCAATTTGCCTGGATGAAGTTTCGTGAAACTCGCTGACCGACTTGCCACTATCAAACCCTTTCGCGTCATGGAAATCATGGAGCGAGCTGCACAACTTGAAGCTTCCGGCAGATCGGTCATCCACATGGAAGTTGGCGAACCAGACTTTGCGGTGTGTAAAGAAATTTCGGCCGCTGGTGTGGAGGCGATCGCTCGTGGCGACACAAAATATACGAGTGCCACTGGCCTCCCGGAGTTGCGGCGAACTATATCGAGTTACTACGGTGGATTTGGTGTGGAAATTGATCCGGAAAGGATCGTCGTGACATCCGGCGGGAGTGGGGGATTGCTCCTGCTAGCGGCAGCTTTGCTGAATCCTTCTGACCGAGTACTCGTCACTGACCCCGGTTACCCCTGCAATGAAGTGTTCGCCGAGACCGTCGGAGCGCATGTCAGCAGGGTGCCGGTGTTTGCTCAAAACCACTTTCAACCGCGTTGGTCTGATTTGCAGGCTCAATGGGATGATTCGGTTCGCGGTGCGCTGCTCGCCTCCCCATCGAATCCGACCGGGACCATGATCCGACGACAGGAAATGCAGTCAATCGTCGTTCAGGCTTGTGATCGCGGGTTCCTGATTATCGATGAAATCTATCAGGGACTCGTGGGCGATGACCCTGAGTATCGAACGGTGCTCTCACTTTCATCCCAACCCATTGTGCTGCAGAGCTTTTCGAAATACTTCGGTATGACAGGCTGGCGGCTTGGCTGGATTGTAATTCCTGAAGTGCTCATAAATGGCGTAAGAAGGCTCGCCCAGAACCTGTTCATTTCGCCATCCACGATTGCTCAACGCGCGGCGATGGCAGCGTTTTCTGTGGACGCAATTGCGGAACACGAGCGGCGCCGCAAGATTTTTCGTGATCGTGCGACGCATATGCAAAGAGGGGTAGAACGCCTTGGACTTGCGGTTCCGGCCACGCCGGATGGCGCGTTCTATCTCTATGTCGATGTCTCAGCTAGTGGAATGTCCGCATCTGACTTCAGTCGACGGTTGCTGGATGAGCAATTGGTTGCAACAACACCGGGTCTCGACTTCGGTGTGGTGAACGCAGAGCGATATCTTCGAATAGCCTGTACGGTTGATGTGGATGTCATGGATTTAGTGCTGGATCGTATCGCCCTTGCGCTGAAACGAGGCTGATCAGTTGCGTTGGGGGCCGATGGAGCAGGGTGTATTGCTTCGACGATACAAGCGATTTCTGGCTGATGTCGAGTTTCAAGACGGTCGGATAGAGACGGTACATTGTGCGAATACGGGTGCAATGACCCAATGTTCAACGCCCGGGTCCGCGGTCTGGTGTTCTGTCAGCGAGTCGATATCCCGAAAGTATCCACGATCGCTGGAGGTTGTTGTCGAAGGCGGGCACAGGATAGTAGTCAACACAACGCGCGCCAACCAACTCATTGCTGAAGCGCTCGACCAGAGGTTGCTGGCGCCGTTTCAAGAATGTGTGGAGATCAACCCGGAAGCGAAGGCACCGGAAGGACACAGTAGATTTGATTTCCTCTTGCGTGGGCCAGACGCGAAAAGGTGCTATCTGGAAGTAAAGAGTGTGACCTGGCAGGTTTTACAGGGAAAAGGGCTGTTCCCGGACGCAAGAAGTACACGCGCAGGGAAACACGTTGAAGGTCTTGTCAAAGCTCGGCGCAGCGGTGACAGAGCTGCACTCGTGTTCTGCGTGCAACATAGCGGCATCGAATCTGTCTGCGCAGCGACAGATGTGGATCCTCGATTTGCCGAAATACTAAAGCAGGCTGTTGGGGAAGGGGTTGAGGTGTATGGCTACAAAACTCGCATTGAGCTGGAATCGCTCAGCATTCTCTCGCCGATTCCGATTCTCGTAAACTAAGAATTTAAGCGGCAGGACGTCGTCAGACTCCTGACGCTCAGAGATTTAACCGTTGAACTTTGCCAGCAACTGTTGATAGCCAGAGATCTTCGGAAGCCTGGCACCAATGTGCGTAACTAGCTGGGCCGCAGCGAAATTGGCAAAGCGGGTCGCGTATGTCGGCTCTTGGCCTTTGCAGATCATCGCGAGGTAAGCCCCGGCATAGATGTCTCCGGCGCCGTTGGTATCGACAGCGCGGACCTGGTAACCCGCTACTGCCGTCTGCTTGCCATCGATCACACTCAAACTACCTGCGGCACCGAGGGTGATGTTACACACTCTGGCAATATCCTTAAGTTCATGGATGGCAACGTCCAGCCGATCCGTGCGTGCCCAGCTGAGCGCCTCTTCTTCGTTACAGAACAGCTGATCCACTCCATTGCCGAGTATCTGCTCGAGACCGTCGCGGAAGTGAACGACCATGCTCTTGTCAGATAGGCTGACCGCAGTCTTGACGGAAGCAGCTTCCGCTTGGGCCTTTGCAGCAACAGCTGCGCCAAGGCTGCTGGCATTCGAGCTGAGGTAGCCTTCCACGTAGAAGTAGCGGGATTGACGTAGTGCCGAGGAATCGACTTCAGCTTCCGAAAGCGCACTCGAGATACCCAGAAATGTGTTCATGGACCGCTCGGCGTCCGGAGTCACCAGAATCAAACACTCGCCGCTGGTGCCTGAGATGTTTCTGGCGTTTTCGTTGCATTGAACCCCCGCTTCCTTCAGGTCGGCTAGAAAGTGGTCGCCGGTGTCGTCCTTGGCTACTTTGCAAGAATAATAAGTTCTGGTCCCGAATCCTTGCGCCGCGTAAATGGAGTTGGCCGCAGATCCGCCGCTGATTCTTTTTGCGGGCCTTTCCGAAAGACCGGCGAGCAGTGCGCGCAATCTTGCTTCATCAACCAGGGTCATATGACCTTTGTCGATACCATGCGTACGAAGATAGCCGTCGTCCACTTGATACTCTGTATCGACGAGCGCGTTTCCCAATCCGTAGATGTCGTACATGGAGAGTTTGGTCCTAGCTGTGCAGGTCAGAAAAAGCGCGTGCGGCAGCTTCAATCGTGAGCCTGTTGGTTTCAGCGGTGTGCGCCGCCGAAAGGAAGGCTACTTCATAAGCTGATGGCGCGAGGTAGATTCCGGCGTCCAGCATTTTATGAAAGAAGCGGCGGTACAGGTCCGCATTTGAACTCATGACTTGATCGAAGTTGGTGACTGCGTCCACATCAAAGAAAAAGCTGAACATTCCGCAGACACGATTAGTAGTAACCCGAATTCCTGCGCGCCGCGCCGCGTTCATCAAGCCGTCCGCCAACTGCTCGGTAAGTCCTTGGAGGCGTGGGTAAAGTTCGGAATTCAGCTGATTCAGGGTGGCCAGACCGGCAGCCATTGTTAGGGGATTCCCGGAAAGCGTTCCTGCCTGATAAACCCCGCCGAGTGGAGCGATATGGGCCATGACATCGGCCCTCCCTCCAAACGCTCCAACGGGAAGGCCTCCGCCGATAATTTTTCCAAGTGTCGTGAGATCAGGTGTGACGTCATACAAAGCCTGAGCGCCTCCCATAGCCACACGAAAACCTGTGATAACTTCGTCGAAGATCAACAGCGCACCGTTATGCGCAGTGATGTTACGTAGGGCACTCAGGAAGCCAGGTGCCGGAGGGATGCAACCCATGTTTCCAGCCACGGGCTCGACAATCACGCAAGCGATCTTGTTTGGATGTGCAGTAAACGTATCGATCAAAGCCTGTGGATCGTTGAATGGCAAAGTCAGTGTGAGGGCTGCAACCTCCGCCGGAATACCTGGGCAATTTGGAATTCCAAATGTCAGCAGACCAGAGCCTGCTTTGGAAAGGAGAGCGTCGCTGTGCCCGTGATAACAACCGGCAAATTTGACGATCAGGTCTCGGCCGGTAAATCCTCGGGCCAATCGGATCGCCGACATGGTTGCCTCGGTTCCAGAACTCACCATGCGCACTGACTCAATCGAAGGCATCAGTCCATGAATTTTGTCAGCGAGTTCGATTTCCAGCTCAGTTGGTGCGCCGAAGCCCAGACTGCGGGCAGCCTGCTCGGTTACTGCTTTGACGACGTGGGCGTTAGTGTGTCCGAACAACATCGGCCCCCAGGACGCGACATAATCGATGTATTGATTGCCGTCGGCATCGAAGAGGTAGGGGCCCTCTCCACGCTCAAAAAACACCGGCTCGCCGCCCACGCCGCCAAACGCCCGGACCGGCGAATTCACCCCGCCAGGTATTCGTTTCAAGGCCCGTGCAAACAGTTCGTGCGATCGAGTTCGGTTCAAAATGGCCTGGTCACAACAAGAAAGACGATGATTATAAGCAGGAGCGCCGGGATCTCGTTGAAGACCCGTAGAAACTTATCTGAGTGAGGTTGGGCATCTGTGGCCGCCACAGTGGCGAGTCTTCGAATGAGAGCCCCGCAATAATGGTGATAACCAACAAGAATCATGACCAATATCAGCTTCAACCAGATCCAGCCAGATTGGTGCACAGTGGCCCAATGAAGGTACAGAAGTGCCGCGCCAAGAATCAGGGTTAACGCCATACTGGGCATCATGATGACTTTGTAGAGACGGTTTTCCATCAGATTGAATAGCTGACGCAATTCAGGATCTTTTGCTTGGGAGTGGTAAATAAAGAGCCGCGGGATGTAGAAAATGCCAGCGAACCAGGTCACCACAAAGATGATATGTAGGGCTTTGAGCCACAGCAAGCTACTCATACCGGGTTCCGGGAAGCCATTCAGGCGGGTTTAGCAGTCTCCTGCGATGGTGAGAACGCTGCAAGTCGGGAGGGGCTTCGATGGGGTTACACTCACGCTTCCTAGCTTGAGTCGAGCCGGATGAAGCTCGCGAACAAGACTGTGCGAGTTGTGCAAGTACGCGTCTGGAATACTCCGGTTGCGATTGCATTGTTGCTCCTTGCTGCCGTATGTGGTGGTGGGGTGGCAGGCTATCAATACGGAATTCGTGAACTTCCGGCGGTTCAGCTGCTAAGACAGCAACTGGAAGGCGACCTCGCGAAAGCCCAAAGTGAAAATAGTGCCATGGTGGACCGACTTGCCGGCGCGGAACTGGAATCAGGTGTCTCAAAAGGAGCGATGGTCGATTTACAGGAAAGCCTTGAATCCTTGCAGTTTGAGCTTACGAAGGTAAAGGAAGAGGTCAGTCGGTACAGGGCGTTGCTTGCGCCAGACAGTCTGGAGCGCGGTCTTCAAGTCGGAAGCTTCAAAATTCTTAGGGCTCAGAACGCGAGGACGTTTCGATTCGAGCTATTACTTACACAGATCGAGTCGAAAAGATCGACACTGTCGGGCACGGTCTCCATCGACATCGTTGCTGAGCATCAGGGTAAGTCAATTGTATTTCCGCTGCAAAAAGTGCAAAAAGTTGACTATTATCCGTTTCGCTACAGTTTTCGCTACTTTCAGGATTTTTCTGGCGAAGTCGCCCTTCCGCCCGGGTACAAGCCACTTCGCACCGAAGTGACCTTGATTCCAGCGGGGCGCAACGCGAAGAAGACAAGGCGTACATTTCCCTGGGTTGTCGAGGCTGATTGATGTTCCGAAGGAAAGCGAAGGATGCAATTACTCTGGTTGCCGCTGGAACCGAAATCGTTGGCGATGTGTCTTTTTCTGGAGAGTTGTACGTCTACGGCAAAGTCCTCGGCAACGTCTCGGCCACCGACGATGCCGCCCGGTTAACGATTTGTGGCGGTGGCGAGATTCGCGGCGACGTAAGAGTTGCCAGCGTCATAGTCGATGGCAGAGTTGAAGGTGACATCTTCGCGAAGGCAAAAGTTGAGATTGCCGCAAGGGCTAGTCTGCAAGGGAATGTCTATTATAAGTTGATTGAAATGCAGCTAGGTGCCCGCATTGAAGGGCAATTGGTGCACACTGAAGAATTACCCACTCAGGACGAAACCGTTCGACCTTTGTCGGGTCGGAAACCTGGTGAAGAATGAACGCGGAAATCGATAGGTCAGGTCATGGGTAACATGATTACGTTGTCCGATAGAGCAGCACATAAGGTAGAAGGCCTGCTGAAGGAAGAAGGGGATGATTCGCTTCACCTGCGCGTCTTTGTGACTGGTGGAGGGTGTAGCGGATTTTCCTATGGCTTCACGTTTGACGATGCCATCACTGAAGAGGATGCCGTGATTACCAAAGGTGCAGTTCAACTGGTTGTTGACGAATTGAGCTACCAATATCTGGTTGGCTCAGTAGTCGACTATCGAGAAGACCTACAGGGCTCTAGATTTTTAATCGAAAATCCAAACGCTTCAACAACTTGTGGGTGCGGGAATTCTTTTTCAGTGTAGATGGGATCAGCGATAAATAACGCCCAATACGTTTCGGCTTCTTGCTCCGGTAACGGAAGGTTCGTTGGCCGGTTCATTTTGAATTGCTTTCATTGCCAGCCAAGCGAAGGCGGCAGCTTCCAGTGAATCACCATCCACACCGAGTATTTCCGATGGTTCGACTGGACAAGCCATCGCCCTTCCAATCCGCTCCATTAGATAGAGGTTTCGTCGACCACCTCCACAAACGATGACGCGATCTGTCTCGGCAAACTCACGATTGATCGCCAGCGCTATTGAACACGCGGTGCATTCGATAAGGGTTGCTTGAACATCCTCAGGAGGGAGAGCGATCGGTTGAACGTATTTCTCGATCCAATCGATGTTGAAGTACTCTCGACCGGTGCTTTTTGGTGCTGGCATAGCGAAATAAGCGTCGCTCAAGAAGTCTTTCAGGAGTAGCTCGTTCAGCTGTCCCGAGCGTGCCCAAGCTCCGTCGTGGTCCTGGGACTGTTGCAAGTGGCGGGCGGTCCAAATGTCTGAGAGTCCATTTCCAGGTCCCGTGTCGCATCCGGTCAGTAATTCTCCTGATGCGAGTCTGGTGATATTGGCGATGCCTCCGATGTTCAAAACGATTCGTCGTTCCTTCTGATCGGCAAAGATCGCCCGATGGAAGGGTGGTACGAGAGGCGCACCTTGCCCGCCCGCTGCGATGTCCCTTCGCCGAAAATCCGCGACTACCGGAATGCCCGTGAGCTCGGTGATCTGGTGGGGGTCCCCAATCTGCATGGTGAAGGCGTTCGGTCCGACCGGTCGATGGCGAATCGTCTGTCCGTGAGAACCAATCGCAATGATATTGCTCGCCTGAAGACAGGAGGTGGTCATGAAGTCGAGAACCGCTTCGCCAATGAACCGACCTAATGCGACATCGGCATGACCAAGGAAGTCGAGGCCTATCGGTCGTGAGCTTGTAACCAGCGACAGCAGAGTTGTTCGCAGCTCATCTGGAAGTGGAGTCGTTGCGCCACGCTCAATCTTCAATTTCCCAGCGGTGGAGATCAGTGCCAGGTCCAAGCCATCGACGCTGGTGCCCGTCATTGCGCCAATGTAGAGACCGTTGGCGCGGGGCATCAACGAGTCAGTTTGCCGCGGCTATTTGTGGGCCTTGTCGATAGGCATCGAGCTGAAATAACAGCGGCTTGGCATATTCTCGAAAGGCGATGAGTTGTTTTCCACTGATTGGTGCGTCGTTGGGTAGTTTTACCGTGCGCGGATTCTGGTGCGCTCCGTTCACCAGGAACTCGTAGTGCAAGTGAGGGCCAGTTGCCCAACCGGTTTGGCCGACATAGCCAATAAGCTCTCCCTGTTTGACCCTCTTTCCTGCGCGCAATCCTTTGGCGAAACGGGATAGGTGGAGATACTTGGTCTGATATTCGGCGCTGTGTTGCAGAACCACGTAGTTTCCGTTAGCGGCAGACTTTCCTGCTATCTGCACTCGGCCACTGCCGGATGCTCTGATCGGTGTTCCTGTAGGAGCAGCGTAGTCGATTCCACGATGCGGTCTTAATCGATTGAATAAGGGGTGAACTCGCCGCAAATCGAAATTTGAGCTGATGCGAGAGAATTCGAGAGGCGCGCGAAGGAAAGCCTTCCGCAGACTCTTTCCGTTAGAAGTGTAATAGCCACCTTCACCGCTATCGTTGGGCTCAAATCGAACGGCCCTGAAGCTCTCTCCCTGATTCAAGAATTCGGCTGCAAGAATGTCGCGATGACCGATAAATCGGCCGTCGACATAGAGCTCTTCCAGAATTACCGAGAATTCATCCCCGCGCCGCAAATCAAGTGCAAAGTCGATGTCCCATTGAAAAATCTTGGCGAGTTGCATAATAAGGGCATCACTCAGCCCGCTTCGCTGGGCGCTGACAAACAAGCTCTGGTTGATCCGTCCGGTTCGATAAACTCGGTTGACGTCTGCCTGCTTTCGAGTGAGCTTTCCGGAGTACCCATTCTTCACGCGTTGAAACTCGAGCAGCTCCAGAGGAGATGGTTGATAGCTTAATTTGGAAAGCAAACCTCGCTGATCAAGAATGAAGCGAATGGTTTTGCCGGGAAGTATATTTTGCAGGCGCTTTCCATGAGGTCTGGAGATTGCCATGGCATGAAGCTCAGGCGCCGAAAAACCATGCTTCTGGAAGACAACGGCCAGATTCTCACCGCGTTGTACTGTGTGTTCGATGGCTTGTGCGTTACTGACTGGTTGGATGGCGACAGCAGAGTCTGTGGCTGGCCCCGCTGCGGCTACTGTTGATTCGGTCGTCGGCAGTGCATTTATCGGTAATGTCGCGGACTCGATGGAAGGCGCCTTTGCAAAGGAAGGCTCTTTGAAATCGGAGAACCCAAAAACCCACAGCCCTGCGCAAATCGAAGCTATTGCGATCAGATGTGTTTTTGGGAAATCAAAGGACATCAGTAAGCCATTCTTTGTGCTCGCCCCGGTTTCGTTGGACGGACTCGCCAACGCTTTCTTTCAAGAAGTTTCATATGTGTTGCAGAGAGTTACGTTCAGTCTTTGAACGAAGTCTCAAGAGGGGGCGTAGTATAGTAAAAACCTGAAACAAGAAAAGAAGACATTTCACACATGTGGGGAGGGGCTTTGCTCCGTCCACCCACAGCTTGCACTTTGATGGTCTGGTGACCTTACTTGCGACCCTGCATTCCCAGGAGCCTGGTCCTCACCCGGACTTACGCGTTGGCGGTGCCGCTGGTCTAATCGGTTATTCCCCAATTCGGAGATATGAGTAGTCCTGAGCTACGCTGATGCGGCCGAAGTCTGGGTCTACATGCCCCGGCAATGGGTTGAACACTTTTCTTCCTATATTGCGTCAGGTAGTGGGTTGACAGTCGACACCTTTGATTCGACCGGGAGATTCAAAGTTTTCGCCGTTCTGGGGGGGCTTCTGACAGCTTGGGCATTGGATTGATTGTCTTTCGTCATTCAGTTGAGGCGATCAACCCAAACCTCCGTATCCGGGAACTGTTTGACCTTCCGAGAGTAGCCCTGTTCGTCCATTCGATTGATGGTGGGTTAAACTGAAGTTCTTTCCGATATACCCCGTCTGTTAGCTTGTTTTCATTGATGGATCAATGGGTTGGAAGGATTTCTTGGTTGCTTTCAGGCCAATAATGT
>JAYSTS010000180.1:0-45298 GCA_043719475.1 Gammaproteobacteria bacterium
CTCAATGCATGACCTGATCATCATCAAAGGCCTGCGTTTTGACTGCATCGTCGGCATCAATCCACCAGAGCGAATCAACCCTCAACCCCTGCAACTGGACCTGGAAATCGGCACGGACATCGGCATCGCGGCAGCAAGCGAGGATATTCATTCGACTGTTGACTATGGTGAGATCGCCATTGGCGTGGAGACGTTTGTCAGGGCCGGGCAGTTTCTATTGCTTGAAACGCTGGCCGAGCAAACCACAAGGATGATCTTCGATCGCTGGAGAGTCAGCTCGGTCAGACTGACAGTGCTGAAACCTCAGGCAATCCCACATGCCGACGCTGCTGGCATCTCAATCTATCGCGCTCGTTGAGCCTGCACCACGAGCTCGGTTCTTGCCTCACGTATTGCCAGGCCGAGCGCTGATCCAGACAAGTTATCAAACGCACTGGCCTTGATGTCCCGCATCGCGGCGATGAGATCGCGTACACCCGCCAGATTGGCGCCGTATCGACGCTCAAGAAAAGCTAGTACGGCTTCCGCAACACTGGGTTCGTGAAACGCCTGGATTCGCTCGAGTACCTGCAGTGTCTTGCCGGCTTCAGCAGTCTGCCACCTCGTGAGCACCTCTCTCGATAGATGCACCCGGACAACAAAATCGCAGGTCAGATTTGGTGCTCTTACTCTCGAACACAAGTTCTTGATGTCACCTGGCGTTAGCCCTTCGCACCAGACCGCGAACAACTCATTGCCGTGAAACGTGAATCCAGGATCGATAGGCGCAGATCGCTGCCACTCAACAAAAAATGGCACCAGCGCTCCGGCCTCCTGAAGAACAGCGAGAAACCGATACGGGGCAGACGAGTGCAGAACTTTGTGCAACTCCTGCCAAACCCGCTCTGCGGGCAGCTCGTCCAGTCGGTGCTCGCGACCCATTGATTGCATCAACTGCATGGTCTCGCTGCTGACTTGAAATCCGGGTAATTGCGCCGCAAATCTGGCTACGCGCAACACGCGCAAAGGATCCTCCGCAAAGGCCGGTGACACAGCCCTCAGCACACTTGCTTCAAGGTCGGCCTTGCCACCCCAGGGGTCTACAAGATTGCCAGCCTCATCCATCGCCATGGCATTGATCGTCAGATCACGTCGTTGCAGATCTTGTTCCAGTGATACATCGGACGATGAATTCGTTGCAAAACCCTTGTGACCGGCACCAGTGCGCCGCTCGGTCCTCGCCAGGGCATACTCTTCTCGAGTTTGAGGATGCAGAAAGACTGGAAAGTCCGCACCGACCTGTTGATAACCCGCTGCTTGCAGCTCTTTTGCGGTGCCGCCAACAACCACCCAATCGCGGTCCTGCACCGGTCTACCAAGCAGTTGATCGCGAACGGCTCCGCCGACGAGATAGATTTTCATGGGGGATAATTGTACGCCGAGGTCAAGGTGTGTTTGGCGCTCGAAAGGTTCAAGACGGTCTGTGCGGACCCTCACCGTTGTCTGGATGCAACCGCCCGCCGCTCCCCGGTACCAAGATTGATGGCGGTCAGTTCCCTCCCCCACACACACCCGGTATCCGTCGCCAAAATACCTGGGTGGTTGGTTACACCTTGTATGGATGCCCAATGACCAAATACGACCTTCTCAGCGGGGTGACGCTCAGCATAGACATCAAACCAGGGCCGCAAATGGGCAGGGGCTTCGACAAGTTCTTCCTTATGCAGGAAATCGAGTCTATCAGCAGCGTCCAGAAATCTCATTCGCGTGCAGCAGTTGGTGATGAAACGAAGACGAGCCATGCCGGTCAGCGTCTCTTCCCAGCGGTCGGGCTCGTTACCGTAGAGCTCACGCAGAAAATTCACATACCCTGCGCTTCTCAACACTGAATGGACTTCTGCCGCATAACGAATCAGTTCCTCACTCGCCCAGCGCGGATAGATTCCCGCATGAACAAGCGTGAACCCGACTTCATCATCACGATGGGCAAGAGGTTGTTTTCGTAACCAGTGTGAAAGCGCTTCAACGTCCGGCGCGTTGGCGAGTTCATCGAAGGTATCGATTCGTTTGGCTTTATGGCCACCGAAATAGATCGCCAGCCAGTGCAGATCATGATTACCAAGTACGACAACAGCCTGTTTTCCCAATGATTTTACCAGTCTCAGTGTTGCCAGCGACTCCGGGCCTCTGTTGACAAGATCTCCTACAAACCATAATCGATCTTCGGCAGTCAGCGCGAGACCTTCGAGCAACCCAACCAGCTCCAGATGACAACCTTGAACATCACCAACAGCCCAGGTGTTCACTTCAATGCACCGCGTTCGGAACACTCAGCGTGAACATGGGAATGGCGACCGAAAAGCGCTGTCCCTCATCCGTCTGGAACTCATAGGCACCTTGCATGCTGCCAACGGGTGTTTCCAGCACGCAGGCGCTGGAATAGCTGTACTCGCGCGTCGGTGTGATACGTGGTTGCTCGCCTACCACTCCGGGTCCTTTCACTTCTCGAACCTCACCTTCGCCGTTGGTAATGATCCAGTGCCGATTCAGAAGCTGCGCAGCACCAACACCTCGATTGGTTATGGTGATGGTGTAGGCAAAGAAAAATCGACGATTTACGAGGTCGGACTCTGAATCCACGAATAACGTCACCACCGAGACTTCGATACCAGTCACTTCAAATCCTCCTCATGCAAAGCGAGAGTATTGGCCATGGCAATGAATTGCTCCAGCGTAACCGACTCGGCTCGATCCTTGAGGTTGATCGCTGGCAACACCGTTGCCCACACGGACGCCGGCGCCAGCGGTTTGAGATTATTGCCAAGCTGCTTTCGACGCTGGGAAAACACCGCGCGCAGCACTTTGTCGAGATACTTTTCATCGACGCAAGGCCGCTCGTTCTGAGGTCTAGGGCGCAAGCGAACAACCGAGGACCACACTGCAGGCGGAGGATCGAAGCTGTCCGGTCCGACATGAAACAACAGCTCCACCTTGCACATGTACTGCATCAGAACGCTCAGGCGACCCCAGTCTTTTTTACCTGGACCGGCTGATAACCGCTCCGCGACTTCCTTCTGCAACATGAAGTGCATGTCAACGATCAACCCTGTTTCGCGAAGCAGTTTGACGAGCAGCGGAGTCGAAATGTTGTACGGCAGATTCCCGACGATG
This sequence comes from Gammaproteobacteria bacterium, assembly GCA_043719475.1. Lineage (GTDB taxonomy): Bacteria > Pseudomonadota > Gammaproteobacteria > Pseudomonadales > Azotimanducaceae > SYFY01. Next base: position 3,151 of record JAYSTS010000180.1, read on the forward strand.
CGCATGGGCACCGAGGCCACCGATGCGAGGGGCAACTCAAGAATATCTGCACTGATAACCTGCGCCGAGGGGAAGCGCTGTTGCAGCCGTGGAACCAGGTCACGATCGATTTCTACCAGCGTCAGCTGCTGCGAAAGACCATAGAGCGCCGAGGTCAACGCGCCAGTCCCGGCGCCAATTTCAAGTAAATAATCTTCCTGACGCGGTGCGATGGCTGCGACGATATCAGCCACGACATGTTCATCGACAAGAAAGTGCTGACCGAAACGATTGCGCGCCCTCAATGAGTGCGGGCTCGCCGGGCAAGTTCCGTGGCCAGAGCAATGGCAGCGACCAGACTTCCGGGATCGGCTTGTCCCGTCGCAGCCAGATCCAGCGCCGTCCCATGATCGACGGACGTGCGTACGAAAGGGAGACCCAGCGTCACGTTTACCGCCTCACCAAATCCGGCATGTTTGAGTACCGGAAGTCCTTGATCGTGATACATCGCCAGCACGGCATCACATTGCTCAAGAAAGCGTGGAACAAACAGGGTATCGGCTGGCAATGGCCCTTTCAGGTCCATTCCTTGCGCACGCAGACGATCAAGAACGGGGGTGATGATTTCAATTTCCTCGCGACCAAGATACCCGCTTTCTCCGGCATGCGGATTCAACCCAGCAACCAGGATCCTCGGGTTATCGATGCCAAATCGGTCTTTCAATGATGTCCACAGGATGCGTAGCCGTCGCTCCAGCAGCTCCGGTTTTATGGCATCGGCAACATCACGCAATGGCAAGTGAGTGGTAACGAGTGCAACCCGCAGGGTGCCGGCCACCAGGAGCATGACCACGTCAGGAACAGCGCATCGATCCTGGAGGTACTCCGTGTGCCCGCTGAAGGGGATACCTGCATCGTTGATCACGGACTTCTGCAGCGGCCCTGTGACCATGGCGCCAAACTGGCCACTCAGACATCCGTCGATGGCAACATCCAGTGTTTGCAAGATTGCCCACGCGTTGCCTGGTTCCAGGCGACCGGGTTGTACTGGCATCGCAAGGGGCACGTGGATGAGCGACAGGACGCCTGCCTCGGTCGATACTTGACCAGCGCTGAAATCGAGCCGGACCTTCAAACCCAAACTATGAGCTCGCTCTGCGAGCATGCCGGCATCACCAATACCAACCCATGGCTGCGTGCGCGCACGCATCGCCAACTGCAGAACCAGGTCCGGTCCGATCCCGGCAGGTTCGCCTACCGTGATGGCCAGTGGTGAGGCTTCAGAGCCTAATTTCGACGAAGGCTTCGTCACGTATTTCCTTCAGCCACGCTTCCAGCTCCTCATTGTAACGGCGCTGATGAAGCACTCGCATGGCCATATCCTCTCGAGCTTCCTGGCTCTGGTCCTGACGGCGACGCTCTTGAACCTGAAGGACGTGCCAGCCGTACTGCGTCTTGAACGGCTTGCTGAACTTGCCCGTAGGCGTTGCGGCGACGATCTCGCGGAACTCCGGGACAAACTCCTCACCATCGGTCCACCCAAGATCTCCGCCGATCAATGCCGTCCCGGGATCCTGAGAGTTCGAGGCAGCAAGCGCATCGAAGTCACCACCGTTGAGAAGCTCTTCATAAATCTTCCACACCTGCGCCTGCGTCTGCTGGTCGGACCGAATTTCGGATGGCCGAAGGAGAATGTGGCGCAGCTTGGCCTGATCCACCTGCTGCGTCCCGGCACCTCTTTGCTCCAGCAGCTTGATGATGTGAATCGCCCCTGGCACGACGATGGGTTCGGCAACCTCGCCTGCCTTGAGTGCAAGCACCTGTTCGGCAAAAAGACTGGGGAGTTCCCCCGCCCGACGCCATCCAAGATCCCCTCCTTCGAGCGCCGTCGACGACGACGAGTTGGCGATTGCAATCTGACCAAAATCCGCGCCGCTCTGGAGTGATTTGACCAGTTCATCGGCCTTTTTGAGCGCCGCCTGCATCACTTCTTCCTTGGAATCCTGCTTGATGGTCAGAAGGATGTGCCCTACCCGAAACTCGTCGGACAGCATTTCCTTGAAGAAGGGCGAACTGAGCAGATCTTTGATTTCCTGATCAGAGACGGAGATGCGTCGATTGACGACACCACGCTGTAGACGGCTGATGAGCATTTCTTTGCGAATATCCTCGCGAAACGCCGGATAACTCATGCCATCCTTGATCAACGCAGCCTGAAACTGCTCGATGGACATCTTGTTACCTTCTGCAAACTGAGCAACCGCACGGGTCAGTGTTTCGTCATCGATTTCTACACCGCGCCTTATCGCTTGCTGAAGTTGCAGGTTCTCGATGATAAGACGTTCGAGAACCTGATTGACCAACACGCTATCTGCCGGTGCCGCAGTCTTGTTGGCAACCAACTGCTTGCGAATGGTATCCACCCGCTCGATCAGCTCCGAAGCGAGAACCACATCGTCATCGACAATCGCTACGATGCCGTCGATCTCCTTGTAGCTCGCCTGACCCGACGCAGCCGCCAGCAACAACGCCATTGTTACCAGAGTCATGTGTAATCGAAGAAACGCCAACATCTTAATTCACCAAATTACCAGTTTGCATAACCGGGCTGATCTTCCGTGTAATAACCACGAATACCTTTCGTCAGTACCGACTCGGTCTTGGCGCCAATGCCGGCCAGACCCTTGAACACGAATTGCAGGAAAATTCCCTTGTCGGCCTTGATATTGCCAAAATCAAACCCGCTTGGGCTATCGAGGTATCGGCGAGCCATCACGCGTACCTGCCAGCAGCAATCGTTGTACTCGATTCCCGCAAACGCCTCAATGGTGCGATCACTCTTGAGATCGTAGTTCCACCGTCCCATCAACGAGTAGTGGCGCGTAACCGGCCAATACATCGATAGATCCGTCTGCTGAATATTCTCGAGTACACGCTGTCGGTAGCCGACATTGAATATTCTGGAGTTGTCCCGACGATATTGAATGAAGGCTGAACTTTCATCGAACTGATTGTCATTGGGATCCCAAACCACACCGCCACCAACCCACCAGTACTTGGCAAAGCGGGCTTCCAGTTCACTCGCCACGGCGGACGTCGTTTGTTTCAGGTCAGAGGATGGCAAACCATACAGGCTGACGCGTCGATTACGCAGGTACTTGATCTGTCCGATGCTCATCCGCAGATGTTCGGTGCCGGTTTTTCGATCCAGAAATCGTGACGTCACTCCGGCTGAGACCTGATTCGCATCGCTGAGGCGATCTAGGCCCGCAAACCGTTCTTCCCTGAAAAGTTGGCTGTAGGTAAAGGTCAGCTCGCCTGAGTCGAACAACGGTAACTGATCCTGATTCTCATAGCCTCGATAGAGATAGAAGACGCGCGGCTCCAGCGTTTGAGTCAACTCGTTGCCGCGGAATAACAAGTCGCGTTCGAAAACCAGTCCGCCGTCAATCGATCCAGTGACCAGGCTTCGATCGGGTGACAGATCATCGACCCGCACGCCACCAAGCCGGCGATCCTGATTGAGCTTGTACTGGGTAAAACTGTAGTTGCTGGCAAGCGTCAGATGTCCAAACGGCCACGTAAAGGGGAGCTTCAGACTTGGCCGGACATAAAACCGTTCGCCCGTCAGCGCGTCAATGCCGCTGACGTTGTCAGTATCCCGATCAAATGATGCTGCCTGCGTATTCATATTGAACTGCAGCAGGTTGAAAGCTCGATCATAGTCCGCAGTCAGCTCCGGCAGCCGTGCATACGGATCTACCTGGATTTCATCTAGGCGTTGAAAATTCTGCGCCCACAGCCGCGTGCGAAACCTGCCGGTTGAGTAGTTCAGTTCGCCGCGCTGTTCAAGCTGAATCTCGCTTGACAATCCAAAGTCCGTATCCAGATCCCGGAAGTAGTCACGATCGCTCACTTCAGTGTAGTCGATGCTGGTGTAGGCCGGCCCCAGTCGTCCAGTCTGATCCACTGACAACAACCAGCGATCGGCCGACTTGAACGTGTCGTTGGGAAACAACTGCTCAAAATTCTTCTTCGACAGTTTGCCGTTATAGCTGTTGTCCTTTGGCAACAAACTACCACCAACTACCAGGTTCTGCGAATTACTCAGATGCCGGAACTCTCCGTCCAGACCGGCACCACGCTCGCTCATGTATCGCGGTACCACGGTGGCGTCGTAGTTGGGGGCCAGATTGATGTAGTAAGGCAGTGCCAGGTCGACGCCATCTTCGCTGGAATAGCCCATGCCAGGAAAAAGGAAACCTGACTGCCGGTCATCAGTGACGGGGAACTGGATGTAAGGGGTGTAGAACACGGGCACACCTTTTACCCGCAGCACTGCACTTCGGGCGGTGCCAAAAATCTCGCCATTGCGGATGGTCAACGTCTTTGCATCGAGTCGCCAGCTGTCATTGCCTGGCTCACACCGCGTAAATCGATTGTTGTGCATGACCAGGTCGCCAGCATCATTGCGCACTACCTTACGTGAATGGCCCCGATAGTCGCTGTCGGTCAGCAGGAATTGAGCCTTGTCGAGTTCGGCCGCCTTGGTATCGATTTGTATGTGAGCCTGCTCTCCTTGCAGCACCACGGTGGGCTCCGTGATGCGCACGCCACCCGTAAGTTCAGCTTGCCGCGCAACGCTATCGTAATGGGCTTTTGCGGCGGACACCGATCGATTGCCCTGAGTGAACCGCACATCACCTTCAAGCTCCACAGACTCGCCAAGCTTCGATTCGATCTGATCCGCCTCCGTCACCAGAGGGTACTGAGTGCTGTCCGCATCCAGCGGCAAGGGAAACGGCGGTAATACGTAATCGCCATAACAGAAAGGAGGCAAGGTTGCAGCTTGATCTGGAGATAGATCAGACCGCAGGACAAAAAGACTCGCTGCCAAGTCCGGGGCCAGGGGATCAACCGCAGTACGATCCGGCGAGCTCTCGACCAAATTCCCGACCAAAAAAGGTGGCAACTCCTTGCGGTCCGATCCCTTGCAATCCCAGCCCTCTCCCGATTGATCTGGCGAACAGTTGATTTCCGGTGCTCGCTTCGCGGATTCCTCTGCTTTCAGGCGATTCCATTGGAGCCCCTGCGCAGCCATTGCCGGAAGCCATGGCCCTGCAAGGAACAGCAGAACAGCAAGCAGATGGATCAGGCGGGGCAACATGGCGCGCGATGATAAAGAGTTGAGGCCGTCAACTCACCTGTAGCCGCAATATTTCCGCACGGGCAGAATGACCCCGTGACTCCCAACATGATGCAATGGCTCGAAACAACGCTTGGCGGCGTACCCGATCTGGTCGAAACACTACGACCGGAAGCCAGTTTTCGTGAGTTCTACCGCGTTCACCTGGGTTCCAGTCGCCAGGTCGCCATGTTTGCGCCGCCTGAAAAGGAGGACCCGGAGCGATTCGTCCGTCTGGCCCGGTTGTTCAAGGACGCAGGCGTACCTGCGCCGGTTATCCACGGCAGTGACATCAGCCGTGGTTTTGTGTTGATGGAAGATTTCGGACCTCGACACTTCCTTGATCTCTACCGCAGTGGAAATGCGCACGAAGCGCTTGATCGGGGGGTCTCCATGCTGCACGTCATGCAGCGAATGGAGCCGAATGTCGTCCTACCCTATACCGCCACCCGCCTCGGTGATGAACTCGACATCTTCAGGATCTGGTTGATCGAAGGTCTGCTGCAGATGAATGTTCCAGCATACTGGCCAGAGTTTTGTGCGCAGTTGGTCGAGGATCTGGCCGCTCAACCGATAGGTGTTGTCCACCGCGATTATCATTGCAAAAATCTGCTGATTACCGACGCCGGTGGCCTCGGGATCGTGGATTTCCAGGATGCATTGGCAGGGCCGGTGTTGTATGACCTCGCCTCGCTTCTGAGAGATTGTTACTGGCGGTTCGATGAGCCCACTATTCATCGTTGGCTGACTCGGTATGTCGAGGCTAGCGGCTGGCACTTTGACGATCCATGGAATCAGTTCAATCGCACCGCACTGCAGCGTCAGTTGAAGGCGGTCGGGATTTTTTCTCGCCTGCATCTTCGCGATCGCAAATCCTCGCATCTGAAGTACATCGTTCCAGTCCTTGACCATACTGCCTTTCTCGCGCGCGAATCGACCAGCCATGCCGGCCTCGCTGACTGGCTGGACAACGTGCAGGTTGCAGTACGCAGTAAACTCGAAGTGAAAACGGAGTAGCTGTTCGTGAAGGTACTGATCCTGGCCGCCGGAGCTGGCAAACGACTTCTGCCGCTTACAGCGATTACCCCAAAACCGCTACTGCCAGTGCGCGGTACACCACTGATCGAACGACTGATCCTGCAACTGCGCTCAGGCGGTTTCTACGACTTCGTTGTCAACCTGTTCCATCTCGGTGAGCAGATCGCCACACATCTGGGCGATGGATCACGGCTTGGTGTCGACATTACCTACAGCCGGGAAACCCGGGAGCTCGAGACCGGTGGCGGCATCGTGCAGGCGCTGCCCTTGCTCGGCGAAACACCATTTCTCATCGTCAATGGTGACAACCTGACCGACTTCGACTTCAGGCTGATCCCGACGCAGCTTGGGTCCGACCTGATTCATCTTGTTCTTGCGCCCCGTCCGGAATGGCGGACCAAGGGCGACTTTGTTTTCGGGCATGGCCGGGTCACCGAGCGGGGGGATACCCATGTGTACTGCGGTATAGCCGTAGTTCAACCCGAGCTGTTCGCGAACGCCCCTGCAGCGCCATTCTCCTGGAATGAGCTGATGTTCAAGGCCGTCGCCGATGGCCGCGTTTCAGGTCAACTGCATCGTGGTGAGTGGCTCGACGTCAGCACGCCGGAGCAATACGCCTTCGTGCGCTAGTCTTAGGGCATGAGCCCTATTCACTGGATTCGCGGCCTGTACGCTCGCCTGGGCGAAATGCTGGCGTTCGCGTGGGCACGACGCGTGCTACAACCTCACCTGCACTTCCTGTTCAGCAGTTTGGGGCGTATTGCCAAATCTTCAGGCCAGGTGCTTCCTGTGCACATTGTGTATGCGGAGGCAGTGCTGTCCCGGCTCGGCTGCAGAGGCCGCGCCAGATCCCGCGCCATTGATTGGTTCAACGAGGGCAAACGAGGCGAAGCGGACTTCCACCAGCTGGCGGTCCATTGCAATGCCCGGCCAACGTCACGCCTGCATCCGCTGGTGCTTGATTGCATGGTCCATATGTACGAAATCCAGGCGACTCCGGCGGCCAACCGATCTCTGCATTTTCTTGGCAGCCTGCTGGGTTTCGAAGCGTCGCGTATCACCACGAAGCGCGACGAGGTTCACGAGGCGCAGGCCAGCATGAATCAGGCGCGAGGCGTTCTGGGCCTCGATGAGGGAGCGACACCAAAGCAGATCCGCCTTGCTTACCGACAACTGGCCAGTCGACATCACCCGGACAAACTTGGTCCAGATGCATCTGCGAAGTCGCAGGAATACGCGGTGGCCCGCAGTGTCGAGATTCGCGCTGCCTACGATGTGCTGCTGCAGGCGACAGGAGGCCGATCAGCTCAGTAGAATCGCGCAATGAACACATCCCGCTATCTGATCGCGCCATCCATCCTTTCCGCCAACTTTGCACGCCTCGGTGCCGAAATCGAGTCAGTGCTCGAGGCTGGCGCCGACATGATTCATTTTGATGTGATGGACAATCACTACGTACCCAATCTCACCATCGGACCATTGGTACTGGAGAGCCTGCGCAAGTCCGGCATCACCTGTGAAATGGACGTGCATCTCATGGTGAAGCCGGTTGACCGACTGATCACCGATTTTCTCACCGCTGGCGCCAGCATCATTTCTGTTCACCCGGAGTCAACGGAACACCTGCATCGCACGTTATCCAGCATCAGAGATGGCGGCATTCGAGCTGGCCTTGCCTTCAATCCGGCGACGCCCATTGCGGTTCTCGAGGAAGTCATCGAGCTGGTTGATCTGGTCCTGATCATGTCCGTGAATCCAGGTTTTGGCGGGCAGAGTTTCATTTCTGACAGTTTGCGCAAGGCGCGCCAGGCGAGGGCAATCATCGACGCCAGTGGCCGCCAGATCAGACTGGAGATCGATGGTGGCATCAAGGCCACAAACATCGCTGAGGCTGCCCGAGCTGGTGTCGATACGTTCGTCGCCGGCAGCGCCGTTTTTGGAGCACCAGATTACGGTGCCGCCATCGGTGCAATGCGTGCAGCGCTGGCTGCGATCTGATCGCTGACGGGCAACCCGTAAAAGAGACCATACGAGTCGGTAAATTCCCACCACCCTGCGCAGGAGCAATTCCATTGGCGTGGCGACGAGAATACAAGGGCTACCTGTTTGATCTGGATGGCACGCTGATCGATACGGCGCCTGATCTGCATCGGGCTTTGAATCATGGGTTGGCAGTGTGTGGCTATCCCGCCGTCGAAGAATCACTCACCCGTGACTGTATCGGCCACGGTGGACGCGCCATGATTACCTCAGCGTTGCAGCAGCACGGTCATTCGACAGAACGGATCGAAGACATCCACACACGCTTTCTTGAGTACTACTCAAACCACATAGCGGTAACCAGCCAACCCTATCCGCATGTTGAGTCGACACTCAAAAAACTGCGCGGTCGTGGCGCTCGCCTGGGCGTCGTGACCAACAAGAACGCTCTACTCACCCAGCGGCTGCTCGCTGAACTGCGTTTTGATCACTATTTCGACACGGTCATCGCCGGTGATACTGCCAAACGACCAAAACCCGCTGCAGACCCGGTTGATCTGGCGTTGTTTCGCATGCAACTCACCTCCAACGACGCCCTGTTCGTGGGCGATTCGAACACCGACGTTGAGGCCGCGCGCGCTGCGGGGGTTTCGGTGATCTGCGTGACGTATGGATACAGCCACGGCATCAGCGCAGATCAATTGGGGGCGGACGGAACGATCCAGAGCTTTCTTGACCTCCCCTGACCACATCGCTAAGGTTCGTCGTCCTGCGATTCAAACGCTTTCGGTCGAGACTTCTTACCTATCATGCAGCCTGCGGATTTCGAACTCTGGAAAGCCAAGGGCTACAACCGTATCCCGGTCATCGTCGAAACACTGGCTGATCTGGACACGCCACTATCAACTTATCTGAAACTGGCACGCGGCCCCTATTCCTACCTTCTGGAATCCTACCCGGGGGAGGAAAAGTGGAGTCGTTACTCGATGATCGGTTTGCCAGCTCGAACCATCATCACGGTGACCGGCAACATGGTTGAAGTCCAAACGGACGGACACGTTGTTGAAAGACTGGAAACAGAGGATCCCCTGACGTTCATCGAATCGTTCCAATCGCGTTTCCGGGTAGCTCCAGTACCAGGGTTGCCACGATTCTACGGTGGTCTGGTCGGCTACTTCGGTTACGACACACTCCGCTATGTCGAACACCGACTGCGAGACTCCGCCCCGCCACAGACGCTGAAAACTCCCGACATTCTGCTGATGCTGTCGGAAGAAGTAGTCGTCTTCGACAATGTGAAAGGACGTATGCAACTGGTCAGTCTGGTCGACGCAGATGCTGCGGATGGGCTCGCGCAAACCACAGAGCGTCTTCGCGCTCGTGTTGCACAGCTAGCTGCGGCATCGCCCTCGATTCCACGTGCAACCGCCAATCGACCGGCCGAAGAAAGCGACTTCACTTCAGGCTTTGGCGAAGCGCCTTTCAAACAAGCGGTCGAACGCATTCGCGAGTACATACGCGCAGGCGACGTCATGCAGGTTGTGCTGTCGCAGCGCATGAGCATTCCATTTGGGGCCCACCCGATTGATCTCTATCGTGCACTGCGCAGCCTGAATCCGTCGCCCTACATGTATTTCATGGATCTCAAGGATTTCGAGATCGTCAGCTCATCACCGGAAATTCTGGCGCGACTCGAAGACGGGGTAATCACCAATCGTCCACTTGCTGGTACCAGGCGACGTGGGCATACGCCTGAGGAAGACGCCGCATTCGAGACAGAGTTGCGCAACGATCCGAAGGAAATCGCTGAACATCTCATGCTCATCGACCTCGGCCGAAACGATGTTGGACGCGTGTCGGCCACCGGGACAGTTGAAGTGACTGAAAAGTTTGTCATCGAGCGGTATCCCTTCGTGATGCACCTATCGAGCAACGTCATTGGCAAACTGAAGGACGGCGCGCGGGCAATGGACGTGTTGCGCGCGACACTTCCCGTTGGAACACTCTCCGGTGCACCAAAGATTCGCGCCATGGAAATCATTGACGAGCTGGAGCCTGTAAAGCGCGGAATCTATGGTGGAGCCGTTGGTTACCTCGCCTGGAACGGCAACATGGACATGGCAATCGCCATCCGCACGGCGATCGTCAAAGACAACACACTCTACATTCAGGCAGGCGGCGGCATCGTCGCTGACAGTCAGGGACGACTGGAGTGGAAAGAGAGCATGAACAAGGCCCGCGCAATCTTTCGAGCTGCTGCAATGGCCGAAAACAGGCTGGAGAAATTCGACGACTGATGTCAGCCGTCGGCAAGTGCAGGCCGCACGCTTCGCTCCCAAAGTTCGAAAACAAGCGTCCCAACGACATAGGCAGCAACAAACAGCAGCGCGCGCGAATCGAGCAAAAACGCGCCGACGATCGCGGGTCCTGGACAGTAACCTGCAATGCCCCAGCCAATCCCGAACAAACCTGCACCGATCATCAGGCGTCGATCGATACGATTGGCGGTCGGTTGGTGAAAAGTCGTGTCAAAGAGCGGCGCTGAGCGACGACCTCCCAATCGGTAGCCAATACCGGTGACAACCAGCGCGCTCCCCATCACAAAGAGCATCGCAGGACTCCAGTTCGGCGAGAGGTTGAGAAAGGCGATGACGTTGCCGGGCTCAGTCATACCCGACAATACGAGGCCAACGCCAAAGATCACGCCTGCGATCAACGCTGCCAGTGGTTTCATGCGTCGATGACTCCCAGGCCACGCAGCAAGGTCGCAGTGAGCATGCCAAGACCTACAAAGATCATGGTTGCCACCATCGATCGCGGCGATAGCCTCGCGATGCCGCAGACGCCGTGGCCGCTGGTACAGCCCGATCCCAGACGGGTGCCAAATCCAACGATCAGCCCACCCAGAATGAGCCACACCGGCTCAATGTCCAGGCGATTCGAAGCCGGGGAAAGGAAAAACGCTGCAATCCAGCCGCCTGCGCCAAGACCGACGACAAACATCACCGGCCACAGCGTACCCGGCTGTTTGATCGCCTGGCTGACAATACCGCTGATACCAGCCACCCGCCCAAGACTCAGGAACAGCCAGCTTGCAGCCAGTCCAATCAGGATGCCGCCGGTCACTGCATTCATGAGTACATTCGTGAACCCCATCACACCTCCTTGAAACAGCAGGTCTTGCTGAAATTAGAATTTTGAGGCCCTGCAGGTTTGAAACCTTACAGACCCAGGACAACTTTGCGAAAGGACGAACAAGAAAATCACGCAGCGCCGCGCTACCCTACCCGCCCTCAGCCGGAGCTTCAGAGCCTGCTCTGTCACATCAACCCTCGAAGTGTGCAGGATCGCAATGATTGTGAACCCGTATTCGAGGAACATGGCACCTCGCGCCGGAATTAGCGCAAGCAACGGACTCGACGTCAACCGACGACAGACAGGACTTCTTGGAGATTCTTTGGACATACGGGCTCAACGCGACAGGTGGGAACGCTGGTCGCTTCGACTCGCCAGACTCCCGCTGGTCGGTATTCTGGGTCGAAGACTTGCCCGCATCGGCTACAAGCCCTATACCGGAGATGTGGGCCTTGCTCGACACTTCGCGGAAGGCTATCGATCTCCGCTGGCGCGTGTTCATGCGGACCGCCTCGAAACCGGCCAGCACTGTTACATCGGCGACTATGCGCTGCTCATGAATGAGCCCAGTGGTGGACCTATACGACTCGGTGATCGAGTCTTCATCTTCGAACACACAACGTTACTGACCACTGAGGGTGGGAGTATCGAGATTGGCGACGACTCCCATATTCAACCACGCTGCCAGTTCTCCGCCGCCTTGGGGTCGATCAAAATTGGCAAACGAGCTGAGGTTGCGCCTGGGTGTGCGTTCTATCCTTACAACCATGGCATGGCACCAGACCTGCCTGTACGTAACCAGCCGCTGTCGAGTCGTGGCGGCATCACCATTGGTGATGATGCCTGGTTGGGTTATGGCGTGATCGTTCTCGATGGAGTCCGTATCGGCGATGGGGCGGTCATCGCTGCTGGAGCGGTGGTCGTGAACGACATTCCGGCGATGGCGATCGCCGCTGGCGTTCCCGCAAAAGTCGTACGTCTTCGAACAGCGGACAACAAAGATTCAAAAATTTCAGCAGGTGATTAGTCGAATGGCGCTCTCTTCAGAATCAACAATTGTCATTCAATCAACCAAGGGGCTCGCTCAACTCGGTTTCGGCGAGTTGTGGGCTTATCGCGAGGTCGTCTTTTTCCTTGCCTGGCGAACCATCAAGGTGCGCTATAAACAGACCATTTTTGGTGCTGCCTGGGCAATCATTCAACCCATCATCACGATGGTGATTTTCACGATCATCTTCGGAAGAATCGCCAATGTCCCGACGGACGGCATTCCTTATCCGCTATTCGTGTTTTCAGCCTTGTTACCCTGGCAGTTCTTTTCCGCCAGCATCAGTTCCGGCTCAGACAGTCTGGTTGGTGGAGGCTACATACTCAAACAGGTCTATTTTCCGCGTCTGGCGATGCCGCTGGCCAGCATCGCTTCCTGTGTGGTCGACTTTGCGCTCGCTTTCCTGGTCATGGTTGCGTTGATGGTCTACTTCGGCCACGCGCCAACCGCATCTATCCTGTTTCTCCCCCTTCTGGTGTTGTTGGTGATCGTCGCATCGCTGGGAGTTTCGTTGTTTCTCAGCGCAATGAACGTCCAGTTCCGCGACGTCAAACATGCCCTGCCATTCATGATTCAGGTCTGGATGTACTGCACGCCGGTGGTCTATCCACTCCGGCTGATCGAAGACCCACTCCTGGCTGCACTGTATTCGCTGAATCCAATGGTTGGCGTGGTGGAGGGATTCCGCTGGGCCATTCTGGGGGTTGGCGAGGTACCGACTCAGCCGCTCCTGTTGTCAGCGTTGGTGTCGCTGCTGCTGCTGGTCATTGGCACGTTCTACTTCAAGAGAATGGAACGGACCTTTGCGGATGTGGTCTAGTCGACGCGGGCCGGCGTCGTGCACGACAAAACAAATGCTGGCGGAACGTTGCGCAGTACGGGGCGACTCAGGTGATAACTCCCGAAGGCCTGACCGAGCCGCGCTCGCAGCTTGATTGCCCCTGGCATCGGATAGTTGTGCACGTAGCTGAACGTACGAAACACCCCATCCTTGCGCATGAAAGCACGCAAACCGGCAAATATTGATTCGACCAGCTCATCGGGCATCCACAACAGCGGTAATCCCGACAGCACGATGCGAACGGGTGGCAATCCTCGTTCCGCGACGAAGGACGCAGCATCCTTCACATCACCGAGCTGGAAATCCAGTTCCGGAAAGCGGGAACAAAGTCGACGATAGAGGCCGGCATCTCGCTCTATACCGAGGTAGCGAACATCCACGCCAGACTTCCGCAATCGACGAATCTCCTGGGTGAAGGCGCCGGTACCGGGGCCGAACTCCACAACAACGTCGCCATCCCGCAGGGCAAGCCCTTCAAACATGGCATGGGTAAGGAACCTGGAACTCGGCACCACCGACGCCACGCGTCGCGGATTACGCAAAAATCTTCCGAGGAAATAGATCGCGTCGGCAACCGGGCCTGAGTTGGCTTGATCTTGTGGCGCGGACATCCGATTAATCCTGAACTGACGCAATGGCACTGGAGTGTACCCAATTATCACGACCTTCTGTCGTGCCAAGCCCGGAGTATCCATGAACATTCTGCTGCGGCCGCCGATAGCCGCGAAAACACAAGGCGTGGTCGATCCAACCACTTCCGATCAGTTTCGGCATGATTCCTGAACGGGTAGGCAGTTATACTTCGCGACCCTGTCGACAGCACGCCTGCCTGATCCTTTGAGGAATCAGACCAATTCCCGGAGCACTCCCTGACCATGATCCTCATGATCGACAACTACGATTCGTTCACCTACAACGTAGTGCAGTACCTGGGTGAGCTCGGTGCCGACGTGAGCGTGCATCGCAATGACGAAATTTCGCTGGACGATATTGCTGCTCTGAAGCCAGATGGAATCGTCATCAGCCCCGGACCGTGCACACCCAACGAAGCCGGCATCTCCATGGACGTCATCAGGCGATTCGCCACGGAACTACCCATTCTGGGCATCTGTCTCGGTCACCAGTGCATCGGCCAGGTTTATGGCGGCATCGTCTCGCGCGCGCACGATGTCATGCACGGCAAGACTTCTGCGATTCACCACAACGGCACAGGAGTGTTTCGCCAGCTACCCAGCCCCTTTCAGGCAACGCGATATCACTCATTGATCGTCGGGTGGAACGAGCTCCCCAACGAACTCGAAGTCACTGCGTGGACCGAAGACGAGGGCAAGCCCGATGAAATCATGGGTTTGCGTCATCGAACGCTGCCATTGCAGGGCGTGCAGTTTCACCCTGAGTCGATCCTCTCCGAGTGTGGACACGATCTGCTGCGCAACTTCCTCAGTGCCAAAGGGTTCTGACCAAAATGGACATGTTCTCCGCGTTGGCCGAACTCGCTGAAGGAAGAAATCTGTCCAGGCAGGACATGCAGGCAGTGTTTCACCAGGTCATGTCAGGGTCTGCCACGTCAGCGCAGATCGGCGCGTTGCTGATGGGGCTGCGCATGAAAGGTGAAACAACCGAGGAAATTGCCGGGGCGGTCACCACCATGCGCGCCTTGTCGACCAAGGTTGAGGTGAACGTCCCCTACCTTGTTGACACCTGCGGCACAGGTGGCAGTGGTAAAAAACTCTTCAACATCTCTACCGCTGCGGCCATCGTTGCTGCTGCCGCCGGGGCGCGCGTCGCCAAACATGGCAATCGCAAGGCGTCCAGTCAAAGTGGTGCAGCTGATGTGCTGGAAGCTGCGGGTGTTCGAATAACACTTGCGCCCACCCAGATTGCCCGCTGCATTACCGAAGTGGGCGTCGGGTTCATGTTTGCTCCGGCTCATCACAGCGCAATGAAATTCGTGGCACCGGTGCGCGGCGAGTTGAAGATCCGAACGATGATGAACGTGCTCGGCCCTCTCACCAATCCAGCACAAGCCAAACGTCAAGTCATGGGCGTGTTCTCAAAGGATTGGCTGCGCAAACTGACCGATGTCCTGCAGTTGTTAGGCTCCGAAGCCGTGATGCTCGTCAATTGCGATGGACTGGACGAACTTGGCCTGCATCAGCCAACCCACGTGTGTGAATTGCGAGACGGTGTAATCCGTGAGTACCTGCTGGACCCGGAATCCGTAGGAATCCAGAAACAATCCATGGACGGGCTGCAGACAGACTCTGTCGCATCCAGCCTGAAACTGGTGCAGCAGAGCCTCGCCAGTGCAGATGGTCCGGCAGCGGATATCGTCGCTCTCAATTCGGGCGCTGCCATCTACGTATCGGGCGTGGCGACCACCTTCAAGAACGGCGTCACCATGGCCAGAGATGTGCTTGCCGCAGGGCTCGCTCGGGAAAAGCTGGCGGAACTCGTGCGCATCACCAGTCTCATGGGGGATGTGGGGTGAGCACCATTCTGGATCGGATACTTGAGCACAAGCGAGTTGAGGTTCTCGAGCGGCGCAACAAGCGTTCGCATGCAAGTCTTCTGGCCGACTGCAGGAGTCTTCCAACGACACGCGGATTCACCCGATCTCTGGTGGAAAGCACCACGCGCGGTTATACCGCAGTCATCGCCGAAATCAAACGCGCCTCTCCCAGCAAGGGACTCATCCGCGCCGACTTTGATCCACCAGCGCTCGCACTGAGCTACGCACGGGGTGGGGCAACCTGTCTGTCGGTCCTGACCGACATCCAGTTTTTCCAAGGGGCGGACAGCTATCTTCAATCTGCTCGAGCCGCTGTCACATTGCCTGTGCTTCGCAAGGATTTTGTTGTCGATCGATATCAGCTCGCCGAATCGCGAGCGCTCGGCGCAGATTGTGTACTTCTCATCGTCTCCGCAATGCCGGCGAAGCAGTTGTCAGAACTCTACCAAGAGGCTTACGAACTGGGGCTCGATACACTCATCGAAGTGCATGACCAGGAAGAGATGGAACAGGCACTTACCCTTTCACCCCCATTGATCGGGGTCAACAATCGCAATCTTCACACCTTCGAAGTCAGCCTGGAAACCAGTCTGGCGTTGAAGCGCATGTTGCCCGATGGCACGACGCTCGTTTCTGAAAGTGGCATTCACACACGCGACCATGTCCAGACTCTGACCCAAGCGGGCATTAACTGCTTTCTGGTCGGTGAAGCGTTCATGCGCGCCCAAGATCCAGGGAGCAAGTTGCGGGAGCTGTTCTACTAAAAACGCACGCTTGTTATTGGCTCAGGGTTTAACCAGCAAATCGACCCGGTTGGGCACTTCAAACACAAACCCCTCAGGCTTGCGAAAGCTCTCGAATCGTTCACGGATACGAACCAGCAGTTCCGGCGAGACGTTGCGCTCGGAATGCGTGACGTTGATCAATCCCTGCTCGAACTGTGCGAACGATGTGAGTTTTACGATATTGCGGAAGAACCGCTCTTCGACCAGTTGAAACTGTCCGGACTCGACGGCTCGCCCGATCGCGGCAAAAGCCCCCTTACGCACCACTTCCTCGTCGTTGAACAGTCTGATCACCTCGTTAATTTCACCTTCAAAGACTGGTTCGGAGATGTACACATGACCACCAGGTCGGAGTACTCGAAACATCTCCGCGAACGACTGATCCAGCAGCGCTGCTGGCACATGATGGAGTGACTTGAACAGGATGACGATGTCGAACGATGCGTCCTGTGCTTCGATCGCTTCAGCACCAAACGCGGCAAAAGTCACCTTGGGTAAATCGTGAATCTCGAGGTTTTTGTTGTGTTGAATCCGGTCTACTTCGGCTGCGACGATGGCGCTGACGGCCGTGCGCTCTGCAATCAGCCGGGTTTTCTCCGCAGCGCCACACCCCAATTCCAGCACCTTGGCGCCGTCAAACCTCAGCATCTCGCTCAGTACCACAAATTCATTGATGACGGATTGATCAGCTGGACCTGCGAGCTGCATTCCGCTCTGACTGAGTTTTGGATTCGGTTCAGGCATATTCATCGATGCGATTCCACGTTGACTGAATCGAACCGTAGCCTGACTGTGGCGTCGGCGACAAGCGCCAGCCATTTTAGTGCGTAAAAAAAACGGGCCCCTTTTGGGACCCGTCCAATCACAATCCGTGTGATTGCAGGGCTTAACGCCCCCTTTGGGTGACCTTGAGATTCGTTGAGGGTTTCCCTAACGCGTTCCGTACACCACCATGGTCTTTCCTTTGACCGAAACCAGCCCCTGTTCAACCAGGGTTTTGAGCACTCGACCAACCATTTCACGCGAACAACCGACGATACGGCCGATTTCTTGACGCGTGATCTTCACCTGCATGCCATCTGGATGTGTCATCGCATCGGGCAACCGGGTGAGTTCGAGTAGCGTTCGCGCGACGCGACCGGTGACGTCAAGGAACGCAAGATCGCTCACCTTTTGGGTGGTCTTGGCCATCCGCTCCGCCATCTGCTTGCCGACGGCATACAGCAATTCTGTATATTTATCCGCCAGCTCGCGGAATTTGCCGTACGACAGCTCTGCGACTTCGCATTCGGTCTTTGCCTTGACCCAAGCTGACCGCGGCGTATCTTCCACAAACAAGGGCATTTCACCGAAGAAATCACCTTTGTTCAGGTAGGCCACGATAATCTCGCGTCCTGACTCATCCTCCACCAGTACTGTGACTGAGCCCTTCAGTACGTAGTAGATTGAGTCGCTTTTGTCGCCCGCGTAAATCAGCGTACTTTTCGCTGGGTATTTACGACGATGCGACGCTGTGAGGAACGCATCCAGATGGGCGTTCTCAGGTTGATTCGCCTGAAAGCCGCGTGCCACCATTGGACGCTTGGAAACGAATCCGTTTTGTCCGGTCTGACTGATCTGACTGTTTTTTGCTGCAAGCACCTTGTTCCGCTCCTTCGTAACACCTTGCGTGTAAAGCATAGTCGCAGTTTCGTAACACTGGTTTCGAGACCTAGTCGACAAACGGCGTCATTTCACAGTCTGAACGGTCGCCCATCACGTATGGACAACCTGAAAACATAATTACACACACATTCTGGGCACTACGTCATGCAAGCAAGAATCGAATGGCAGGGCAAAGTACAGTTCAAGGCAGAAAGTGGCACTGGCCACACCGTCTTGCTCGATGGCCCCCCTGACGCGGGTGGTCTAAACGCTGGCGCGCGGCCAATGGAACTGGTGCTGATGGGCTTGGGAGGGTGTACCTCCTATGACGTCGTCAATATCTTGACGAAATCACGCCAGAACGTGCGATCGTGTGTCACTGAACTGACAGCCGATCGAGCCGAGTCTACGCCACAGGTTTTTACCAAGATCCACATCCGGTTCATCGTCACCGGTGAAAATCTGGACGAGCGTAAAGTCGCTCGCGCCGTCGAACTGTCTGCAGAAAAATACTGCAGTGCGTCGATCATGCTCGAAAGGGGTGGCGTCGAAATTTCACACAGCTTCAGTATCGAGCAGGGATAGACCATGGACAGCCTCAAGCCACATGCTGGCATTCGACACGTGGCCCTGTTTGTCAAAAACCTGGAAGCGTGCACCAGTTTTTATTGCGCGGTTCTTGGCTATCGCGTCGAGTGGCATCCGGATTCCGACAACATCTACCTGTGCAGTGGATCTGACAACCTGGCACTGCATCGCGCCGGGGAAGACGCAACGACCGAGGGTGGGCGCCTGGATCACATTGGTATTCTGCTTCGTGATGCGGCGCAGGTTGATCTATGGCACAACCACTGCGTTCAACATCACGTCCACATCGTGGCCGCACCCAAAACTCACCGCGATGGCGCACGGTCGTTTTATTGCAAAGATCCGGATGGCACGGTGGTGCAGTTCATACACCATCCGCCGATTGCAGGTAGTTGACTGAAGGGGCTGGCAGTCAGATTCGGTAAGTGGTGGTCGTCATCACTCGCGACACCAGTCGCATGATGGACCTGGTCAACCGCGGAAAAGCGACTCCACCTGCCCGCAAAGCGTTTTCACCATGCGCAGTTTCATCCGCTCGCATGGTACTGACGATGGCACGACTGCGTTGATCACCAGCGGGCAGCGAGGAGAGGTGATCTGAAAGATGGGCGGACACTTGCTCTTCTGTTGCTTCAACGAAGCCCAGACTGGTGCGATCTCCCAGTGCGCCGGTGACTACGCCGATTGACCAAGAACAGGCGTAAAACAAGGGATTCAACACACTGGGTCTGGCATCGAGTTCATCCAGTCGGCTCTGACACCAAACCAGGTGATCAGTTTCCTCTCTGGCGGCATTAAGCAGCAACGCCCTCACGTCATCTTTGCTTGCGATCAACGCCTGACCTTCATATAACGCCTGCGCGCACACCTCACCCGTGTGATTGATACGCATCAAACCGGCTGCATGACGCTTTTCCACCGTACTCAGATCAGCATCTGGAAGGTCTCGCGCCGGATTGGGTCGAACTGCAGTCATCCGGCCTGCCAGCGTACGCAGACCGCGATCGAAACCGAGGATGACTCGATCACCCATCGTCATGCTCTGCATCGGATTCGAGGACCTTTGATCACTCATTTTGTGTGCCGGAGTTCCCTTCAACGTCAGGGAACCAATGTTAACATCGGAGGGACTGCTTTCGTTGCATGGACTCAACCGCAGGGACCTATGGCTGATACCAAGGATTTCGATCTAATTCTCGACGCACATATTCCGCTGATCGTCATTGAATCAACTGACGAGCCGCGTGTGTTGTCACTCCTGCTCAATTCGGCGATCCAGCGACGCATGTCCTTTTACGAGTGGTCGGCCACGCGCGGACTACGGCTCGGGGGCTTCGGCAACCACTCGAGCGAGCAGATCCAGCTCACCGAACCCATCGAGGTGCTCAAGCACATCGCGCAGACTCCCGGCCCTGCCATCTATGCACTGTGCGACTTCCATTCGTTTCTCGACAAAGAACCTCTGCATGTCCGCTACCTGAAGGACATCGCCCTGGCTCATACAAAGTTAGGCAACGTAGTGATCCTGGTCAGTCATGCCTTCAAGATCGCGCCTGAGCTGGGTCGGTTTACGGCAAGCTTCACGCTACAGATGCCCACGGACGATGAATTGATGGGCATGGTTCGCAAACAGGCTCAATCATGGTCAGAGCGCAACAAAGGGCTGAAGGTGCGAACCGACGCCACAACGCTCAAGAAACTCATCGCCAATTTGCGCGGCATCTCGCACGCGGAAGCGCATATCCTGATCGGTCAGGCGGTGAACAATGATGGCGCAATCACCGAATCGGACATTCCGGAGATCAACCGCCTGAAGTTTGATTTGCTCGACGCTGAAGGCGTTCTCCACTTCGAGTACAACAGTGAACGATTCAGTAATGTCGCCGGATTGGACAACCTGAAAAGCTGGTTAAAACTGCGCGAAGCCAGTTTCATCGAGAATCAACAGGATCGACCCAAAGGGGTGCTGCTGCTGGGCGTACAGGGTGGCGGCAAAAGCCTCGCGGCAAAAGCCATCGCCGGCTTCTGGGGTTTGCCACTGTTGCGTCTGGATTTCGGTACGCTTTATAACAAATACTTCGGGGAGTCCGAGCGCAATCTACGTAACTCCCTGCGCCAGGCTGAGATGATGGCACCTTGCGTGTTGTGGATGGACGAGATCGAAAAGGGTCTGGCCACCGGTGACTCCGATAATGCAACGTCGCACCGAGTCCTCGGCACACTGTTGACGTGGATGGCTGAGTGCGACCAACCCGTGTTTATCGTTGCCACCTCCAACAATATCGCCAGGCTGCCGCCCGAACTGGTTCGTAAAGGCCGCTTTGATGAGATCTTCTTCGTGGATCTGCCTGACGCGAAGGTTCGCGCCGAGATATTTCGGATCCATCTTAATAAACGCCAACTAGACCCCAAACTGTTTGATCTCACTGCCCTGGCTCACGCTGCGGAGGGTTTTACCGGCGCGGAAATCGAACAGGTCATTGTCTCTGCTCGTTACGGGGCTGCGTCACGCGATCAGGATGTGAATGACGCAGACCTGTTGCAGGCGATTGAGAAAACCTTTCCATTGTCCGTATTGCACGCGGAGTCCATCGACTCGCTGCGTGACTGGGCTGCCGAGCGAACAGTCCTCGCTTGACGGATTTGTCAGTCTGCAACCGCCACCGCCTTGAATCCAGCCTGACAAAGCATCAATGCGGTGAGCGCGCGTTGCGCTTCGTTGCCACCTACCACGAAGTGTTGTTGACTACGTCCAAACCGATGCAGCTGTTGTCGCAGGGTTTCTGTTGAAACGTTGATGGCATCATCCACCGGCGCCAGGCCGATATTGACCAGCAAGCCGCGTCCTGGCCGGTTGGTGTACTCAACCAGACTCTTCAGTAGCAAGTCATTGAATAATGACCGGGGCAATACCAGAGCGTTGCCTGGTTCGAGCATCGTGACAGTCGCATTGCGCCCAAGCCCGGTTACCAGTGCGTCTTCGCCAAAAAAATCGCCTGGGCTCAGATAGGCCAGCGTTCGTCGTCCCCGATGCACCACAGCGTGCCCATCGGCCAACACGAAGCAGCAATCGGCTGATTCTCCCTGACGCACAATCACGGCGCCTTTTTCATACGCCTTGGGCGACAGACCGACGAGCAGCGTCTGCCACTCCTGCGTGGTCAGCAGCTGCATCATGGGAGAGCCAAGGAACCTGGTCTCCCATGACTCACGGACGTCGCTCACACCCAGCGCACTATTGCGCGAATAGTTGCGCGCAAACAGAAATGCAATCCGATCCCAGTCAACCTGCAACAGCCGAGAGATCTCACAGGTACGAATCGAACCCACGCCGGGGTACAGGCGCTCCGCCGCTCGCTTGCTGCGATGATCGAACACCGCTTGCGGCTGGGTCGTTCGAACACACCCGTCAATCAAATAGAATCGGCCTGGCAGTTGCCGTCGTAACGCCAGGACACACCGATCCGCAGCAACGACAACTTCCCGGGAGTGTTTTAGCACGCTCGCCAGTATGTCGCGCTCGGCGAGACGGAAATCACTGAAACGACGAAGTTCTTCCACATTCATGTGGGCATCCTGCGCCGATGAGGCACAGGGCGTGAGCGACTAACCGCATCTGCGATGTGAGCCCTTCACCCCTGTTCGCGTGCGATTGCTCGATAACCGATATCGCGTCGGTAGTGCGCCTTGTCAAAGCTGATCTGCGCAATACCTGCGTAGGCTTGCGCCTGCGCCGCTCGTACGGAGTCCCCGAGGCCAACGACACACAGCACCCGCCCACCGCTGGTGACCACCTCGCCACCGGTTATCCTGGTTCCGGCATGAAAGACTTTGGCACCGGTAACACCGACACGATCAAGCCCTTCGATGAGATCTCCCGAACGATAAGCCCCGGGATAGCCTCCAGCGGCCATCACTACCCCAACAGCTGCGCGAGAATCAAACTCGAGCGTCGTTCCTGCCAGCCGTTGATCAACCGCCGCACCGCATACCTGGACGAGGTCCGTGCGCAGTCTAGTCAATACCGGTTGCGCCTCTGGATCACCAAATCGGCAATTGAATTCAACAACTCGCGGATTACCATCTGAGTCGATCATCAATCCGGCATAGAGAAAGCCCGTGAACGGCGAGCCCTCCGCAGCCATCCCTCGCAGCGTCGGCAGGATGATCCTCTCCATGGCACGCTGATGTACCAGCGCGTCCACCACCGGTGCAGGGCTATAAGCGCCCATGCCGCCAGTATTAGGGCCGCGGTCACCATCGTCGGCCGTCTTGTGATCCTGTGAACTGGCAAAAGGCAGCGCCGTCAACCCATCACAGATACAGATGAAACTGGCTTCTTCACCAACCATGAATTCTTCGATGACCAAACGAACCGAGCCATCCAGTTGTCCATCGGCGAAGACGTCATCAACGGCGGCGTGCGCTTGCCGCAGGGTTTGCGCAACCACAACCCCTTTGCCGGCAGCCAGTCCATCTGCCTTGATGACAATGGGTGCTCCTCTTTCATCTATCCACGCATGGGCTGACACTGGCTCCGCAAACGCTCGCCAATCCGCGGTCGGAATCGAGTGACGGGTGAGAAAAGACTTGGCAAACGATTTCGAACTTTCAAGCCGAGCGGCTCGCTGCGTCGGTCCGAAGCACCGCAGGCCGGCTTCAACAAAGCGGTCCACGACCCCAGCCGCGAGTGGAATTTCAGGACCGACGATAGTGAGATCGATCTTCTGTGCCAGCGCTAACGCGACCAGTTCATCAATCGCATCGACGGGCACCGGTACATTGCGGACTTTATGTTCCGTCGCAGTGCCCGCGTTACCCGGTGCGACCAGCACGACGTCCACCAACGGACTCTGCGCTGCTTTCCACGCCAGCGCATGCTCACGCCCACCAGCTCCGATCACCAGGATTTTCATGGGTTAGATTTTGTCCTCAACCATTGGACAGCAGTTCAGTGCCGAAAGTGACGCACGCCGGTAAAGACCATGGCCATACCATGTTCATCAGCTGCGGCAATGACCTCCGCATCACGCATTGATCCGCCCGGTTGGATCACCGCCGTGATTCCAGCCGCAGCAGCAGCATCGATACCATCCCGGAACGGAAAAAACGCGTCCGAGGCCATCACCGAGCCGTGAACTTCAAGACCTTCCTCCTGAGCCTTGAGCGCCGCAATCTTCGCGCTGACCACTCGACTCATCTGTCCCGCGCCAACACCGACGGTCTGTTTGTCACGGGCATAAACGATGGCATTGGATTTGACAAACCAGCCAACGCGCCAGGCAAATTCGAGATCCGCCATTTCGTTTGCCGATGGTGAACGTCGGCTGACCACTTTCAGACCGTCAGCGCTGACGCAGAGTTCATCGGCTTCTTGCACCAGGAGCCCGCCTCCGACTCGCTTGTAGTCGCGGCCACGTTTTGTACCCGCCCAGTTTCCACACGCCAGCAATCGAACATTCTTCTTGGCTCGCGCCACCGCAACTGCATCTTCATGGACCACAGGTGCAATCACCACCTCAACAAACTGCCGTTCCAGAATCACTGACAGCGTCGCGCCATCCAGGGGCTGGTTGAAAGCAATGATGCCGCCAAACGCGGAAGTGGGATCGGTTGCGTACGCCCGTTCATAGGCATCGAGCGGTGATTTGCCGATGGCGACACCACAGGGATTGGCATGTTTGACGATGACACACGCACAATCATTGAAAACCTTGACGCACTCCAGCGCCGCATCTGCATCCGCAACATTGTTGTACGACAACGCCTTCCCTTGCAGTTGGGTAAGCGTCGCAACCGTTCCGACTGGCGCATTCACTTCTCGATAGAATGCTCCTGCCTGATGCGGATTTTCGCCGTAGCGCATGTCTTGCAGCTTGTTCCAGGTGAGTGTGATCGATTCCGGGAACAGCTCATCGCTACTCAGGTAGTTCGAGACCACCGCATCATATTGCGCGGTGTGCCGGAACGCTTTCGCCGCAAAACGACGACGTATTTCCTGGTCGATGCCGGTGCCGGACACCATCGAGAGCACCTGCACATAGTCGTTGGGATCAACGACAACCAGAACATCCCGGTGGTTCTTAGCGGCCGATCGGACCATCGCCGGCCCACCGATGTCGATATTCTCAATGGCGAGTTCATCAGTAACATCCGGGCGGGCAATGGTTTGCGCAAATGGGTACAGGTTGACGACCACGAGATCAATCGGCGCGATCTCATTGGCATTCATCACCTCTGCATCGACATGTCGTCGACCGAGGATGCCGCCATGGATCTTTGGATGCAGTGTCTTGACCCGGCCATCCATCATTTCCGGGAAGCCGGTATGGTCGGCCACTTCGCGAACCGACAGGTCAGCCTCGATCAGTACACGATGAGTACCGCCAGTACTGAGCAGTTCGACTCCTGCCGCAGCCAGCCCACGCGCCAGGTCGACGATCCCTGTTTTATCGGAAACACTCAGCAGCGCACGACGTGGTTTCACTCGGCGATCTCCCGTTCGATCATTCGTTGTAAAAAAAGGCGTTGGGACTGGGCGTCTTCCACAGCGTTAAAGCCAGAGATGTACTCGTCCAACCCGAGGTTTCGCAAGTAGGCAATCACATGTTTTCGGACCAGCCGATATCCATCCACTTCCGTATAAAACTCATGCATCAATTCGAGATGCTCGAGCATGATCTCGCACTGACGACAACGTGATGGCGC
Source organism: Gammaproteobacteria bacterium (assembly GCA_043719475.1). Lineage (GTDB taxonomy): Bacteria > Pseudomonadota > Gammaproteobacteria > Pseudomonadales > Azotimanducaceae > SYFY01. Next base: position 28,594 of record JAYSTS010000180.1, read on the forward strand.
GGGCTGACCGGCAAGCATGCCGGGCAACCAGGGCGCGCCGACGGCACTTCGACCAATCATCACACCACTGGCGCCGGTTGCGAGCAGCACCTCACGCATCTTGTCGAAGCTTCCGATGTCACCATTGGCGATCACCGGAATGTGGAGGTCAGCTCGAATGCTGCCAATGGTTTCGTATTCCGCCTCACCTAGGAATCGACATGCACGGGTGCGGCCATGGACGACCAGACTTTGCGCGCCTGACTGTTCCGCAATTCGGGCAACCAGCAACCCATTGCGATCATCGGGGCGCAAACCGGTACGAATCTTCGCCGTAACAGGTACCGAAACAGCGGCTACCACGGCTTCGATGATTCGACCAACCAGACGCGGATCACCCAGTAATGCCGAACCTGCAGCCCGATTGCAGACCTTCTTTGCCGGACAGCCAAAATTGAGGTCGATGATTTCTGCCCCTTCATCCACTTGGCGGCGCGCAGCCCTGGCCAGCACATCCGGCTCGCTCCCCGCGAGTTGAATGACGCAGGGACCGGCATCGGCGGCGTGTCGACGGCGTTGGGTCGACTTGGGGGTATTCCAGAGATTTTCCGCAGCTGCCGTCATTTCGCCCGTCGTCAGTCCGCCACCCAGCATCCATACCATGCGCCGCATGGGATAGTCGGTATAACCCGCCATCGGCGCGAGCAATACGGGGTTACGAAGCCTGACAGCACCGATATTCACAGCAGTTGGGGTTACCTTTTGAGGCGCGCATTGTAGTGTGCGGCGCTGTTTTTGCTATTGCTGCGCCATTTAACAGGCTGCGCCATTCAACAGGCCCCGCCATTCAACAGGCTCCGCCATCAAACAGGCCCCGCCATCCCTTCAGCCCAAGTTGCTACTTCAACGTAATCTCATAGCTATAGGCCAACGTGCCTGGGTCGGTCACTTCCAGAGAGACTCGCACAGGCGTCTTCCTCGGAATTGCCGTTGCATTGCGCAGTTCACCAGCCAGGTACTGAACCGGAGTAAATCGTTTCCACGCGACACGATCCCCAGCGGGGGTACTAAAAGTGATTTCGATATCCGGGAACGCCTGATCGAACGTACCGGAATTTACCAGAAGAAGATCGATCTGACGGACTTCAGGGCGCTCAGGGTGGGCTCTGACAACCACGTTAGTCAGTAACAACTGCGTCAGATCGCGCAGCGGTTCAAGCTTGCACCCGACGATCTCGCAGACTTGTTCGGGGAGCCATCGTTTTTCAGGATCAGAGATCCAGGATGGCAGCAGGTACCAAACTACCTGGACTGCGATCAGCACAGTGGCGACGACGAACAGAGCCCCGCGCCATCTTTGGAAACGTGATAGTGGTGGCGCTTCCAGAGCCGCAGGTGCCGGGCTGCCAACCACGCGAGGTCGCCTCGACGGCGATGCTGTGACCGGATATTTCATCGGCCTCTTCGGTGATCCCTCCTCTGCCAACTCAGGTTGAACAGCAGATTCGACCTCACGATCTGGTTGATCGTCATTCGGGCTCATGCTCGTCTGCGCCCGTTCAGCATTGGCGAAGTTCGCCAGCTCAACTGACTCCGCAATCAACTCTTCCCATGCGGTCTCGTGTGAGAGCCGATCGAACGGATCGACCGGCAACTCAACTTCGATAATCTCTGCTTCCAGCCGTGTCTGATTTTCCGGCAAGTCCCGCTCGCTCGACGCGTCATCCCCGAGTTCCGGCTCGGTCTCCACCACTTCGCCATCGACTACGATGACTTGCCCAGCGACCTCGACAGATTGGGTAACCTCAATGTCAGAACTGATGACGTTCGGCAAGTCACCGGGATCTGTTGAATCTGCGATTTCCGCAACTGGAACATCTGATTCGCCGGGCTCAGGCACACGGACTTCGTCCAGTTCGAACTCGTCTATCTCTCCAAGCAACTGGTCGATGGACTGATTTGGGTTGGCAAGTGCGGCATCCTGTTCCAGATCCCACTGGAGATGATCGATTCCAACAAAGACAGTCAGGCAGGCGCCGCAGCGAACCCGACCCTTGGCCACTTGCAGCTGTGCTTCCGAGACTCGAAATCGAGTGCTGCAGTGCGGGCAGCGGGTAACCAGTGGTTCGAGACCTTCCAGGGATTCCGTCATGGTCGCCGCCCAACCAACAACAGCCAACCCTCTTCATCGACGATGTTCTGGAAGCTGATTTCCAGATACGCCGCCAACAGCGCCGCACGCTGCGTCGCCAGAACGCCCGAGAGCACAATCGTTCCGTTGAGCGCCACAGCGGCGACGAGGATCGGTGCCAGATCAATCAGCGGTTGCAGAAGAATATTGGCGATCACCAAGTCGTAGCCTTCAACCGGGACCGTGAACGTAGCGGTCGGCAATGTTGTCAGAACACTCTCCGAGACAGCATTGTGATTGGCATTTTCCCGAGTGGCCTGCAGCGCCTGAGGATCGACATCGACGCACGTTACGTGTGTCGCGCCAAGCATGGCCATGGTTATCCCCAGCACGCCCGAGCCACACCCGAAATCCAGTGTCCGCAGCCCATCAAACTCCTGCTTCGTTATCCATTCCAGGCACATACGCGTTGTCGGGTGCGAACCGCTGCCAAAAGCGAGACCAGGGTCCAACTGTACGGTGATGACTTTTTCATCGAGGGGCGAACCTCGCGGGGCAAGTCGCAGGCGATCATTGAACACACGATCAACCGCATATTGTCTGAACGCCTGCACCCAGTCGGTATCCGCGAGGGCCACGGGCGCTGTCACCAACGCGGATGACTCAACATCAGACACCTTGTCGGAAAGCACTTGCCAGTCCACCGGTGAATCGAACAGACCTTCAATACGACACTGCTGCCACAGCGGCGCATCCGCCCCATGCTCCGCAAACAGTTCCTCATCGTCAGCAGCTTGCAACGTCACACTCACCGCACCGAATTCAAGCAGCAGATCTTCGATCGGCTCGGCAGCCGCAAGTGGCACCGTCACGGAAAAACAAGTCCAGGCTGGCATCTTCTGAGCGCCCGCGCCTAACAATTGCCGGCCGAAAGTGTTCGGCCGCAAATAGCCTCGCACGTCCCAGCGCCATCTCCCTCGTACATCGTGTTACGAGTCATTCAAGCCTCAAGAATCCGAATGGCAGCATCGACCGCCAATTCATAACCGACAGCGCCTAGCCCGATGATCACCCCGCGCGCAATGTCACGCAGGTACGACTCGTGGCGGAAGGTTTCTCGCGCATAGACGTTGGACAGGTGCACCTCGATGAACGGCACGCTAACCGACAGGAATGCGTCGCGCAGCGCGACACTGGTATGCGTGAACGCACCTGGGTTGATGACGACAAAACCGGTCCCATTGAGTTTGGCTGCGTGAATGGCGTCGATCAGCTCGTGTTCCGCATTGCTTTGGAGTGCGCTCAGTTCATGGCCTCGTTGCCCTGCCTGCGCTACAAGCCTGGCATTGATATCCGACAATCGGTCGTGTCCGTAGACCTCCGGCTCCCGAGTACCCAGGAGGTTCAGATTTGGACCGTGCAGGACCAGGATCCTTGCCATGGCGCATACCGCGTGCGTTTTGGGCCGCACATCTTACCGGAGTCAGACTGATCGAAGGAACCCGGTTGACCTCTCAGATCTCGACCCCGCTGACCGGGGCTGATTCATACCGCTCAAGGATCGCTTTCAGGTGCCGGGCCAAACCTGCTGAATCCACCTCACCCTGCAGACGAACCGCAGCCAGCTCTTTCCCGGATGAATCAAAGAACACGAGGCTCGGCGGGCCAAACAGGCCAAAGCGTGCGAGTAATGCCTGGTGCTCTTCCGTGTTCGCCGTCATATCAACTCGAGTCTGGAGGAAGCGTGCCAGCAGAGGGGCGACCTCAGGCGTGGGAAACACACTCCGCTCCATGATCTTGCATGAGATACACCAGTCGGCGTAGAGATCCAGCACCACGAGTCGACCCGCCGAGCCGCGAATCTCGCGATCCAGGTCCGCCAGATTGCTGATCGGCCGCCAACCTTCCGAATTCACCGTACCCGCTCGCTCGCCGGCTGTGCCATCCGAGAGTGCTGCCAGCGGTCGAAACGGGTTCACGGCACCCATTGCAGAACCGATAAGCAGGAGCACGCCGTAAACAATGGCGATGAATCCCAGCGCCTTCCAGGCCTGGCCCCAACCCTGGCGCGCAGTCATGTCAAGACCACCGAGATAAACGCCGGAGCCAATCAGCAGCACTGCCCACAACAACAGAGTCACCGGCGCCGGGACCAGTCGTTCAACGAGCCAGATCGCGACAGCAAGCAGCAGTACACCAAAAACCGCTTTCACCGCATTCATCCACTCACCAGCGCGCGGCAACAATTGTCCGCCGCCCGCGCCAAAGACCAGGAGAGGCACTCCCATTCCCAGACCGAGCGCCAGCAACGCAGAACCACCCAGCACTGCATCGCCGGTTTGGCTGATGAACACCAGCGCGCCAGCCAATGGCGCAGAGATACAGGGAGAAACCACGAGACTGGATACCGCGCCCATCACTATCACGGAGATGTGCTTGCCGGAAGCCTTGTTCGGCGACAGTCGTTGCAGCCGATCCTGCAGACCCGCGGGCAGCGCAAGCTCATAAAAGCCGAACATCGCCAGGGACAGCAGAACAAATACAAGAGCAAAGAAAATGAGAACCGGTGGCGACTGAAGTTTCGCCTGCAGATTGAGTTCCGCGCCGAAGAAGCCAACCAGTGTACCTATCAGCGCGTAAGTGACCGCCATGCCGAGTACGTAGGACAACGACAATGTGAACGCGCGGCCGCGACTTAAGGCCGCACCTTCTCCGACGATGATGCTGGACAGGATCGGCACCATAGGGAGAACACACGGCGTAAACGCCAGCCCAATTCCGGCAACCAGGAACAAGGCCAGGATGGTCCAGAGACCAGACTTCTCCAGGAGTTCGACAAACTCCTGATCTTCCGTAGCTGCCACTGAGTCTGGTGCTTCGGAATCGACAGTTGCGCGACCTCCGACAGAAGTGTCGGCAACAGGGATATCCGTCAACGCAATCCAGCGCGTCTCCGGTGGATAACAAAGCCCCGCGTCGGCACAACCCTGGTAGCTGACGCCGACTTCCTGCCCGGTGATATCCCCCAGCAGCGGGACGGTGACAACAAGCTCGTGGTAGTAGACCTCGACGTCACCTTCCCACTCATCGACCTTGTGTTTGCCCTCAGGAATCCGTGCTTCGCCTAGCAGCACCGGACTGCCTTCACGAGTCTGGAAGCCGAGTCGATGTCGATAGAGGTAATAACCATCTGGCATTACCCATCGCATCTGAAGCGTGTCGCCATCGATCACTTCGTGGCTGAGTACGAATGCCTCGTCGACGGGCAGGAATTCGTCGTCCACCGACAGCGGATCCTGGCTTTCAAATTCTGCTGCTGTGCACGGAATCGGCAGCAGAGCCACCAGCATCAACAAGGCCGCGTACACCAGATGGCAGAAGTGGGGTCGAGCCCTTTGGGACGTAAGCGTACGAACAGGCATTCGAAATAAACCTGCGACCATCCTAAACTTGACTCGTTTTAACACACTCCTTCCCTCAGAGTCGTGCCGTTGTCTCAGTCCGGATACCGTTGACCATGCTTCGACCCATTCAGTTCTCCTGCCTGCTCATTGCCTTGAACTTCGGCGCGCTGGTCGCCTGCCAGACACATGCACCACCACCCGTGCAGTCCTCAACGCCCGAGCCAAACCGCATCCCGCTACCCGTGCAAGCTGTCGTCAACCCTCAACAACAGATTCGTGTATTGCTGGACCAGGCCAATCGGGCCATACGTTACGACCATCTAACTGGCCCGACGCCAGGCAGCGCCCAGGATCTTTTTCGACAGGTCTTGGTGCTGGACCCGCAGAACGAAGAGGCATTGCGGGGTCCGGAAAAAATCGCCGAACGTTTTGTCGCACAAACACTTGAAGCCGCCAATCGATGGCAACTGGTGCAGGCACGCAGCCTGCTCTCACGGGCCACGGAGATCATGCCGAATCACCCGTCCATCCTGCCAACGCAGAAGCAGCTCGATCTGCTGGCGCGTGCCAATCGCAAATCACAGAAATTTTCTCGCGACGGGCTCAATGACGAACATACTGACACCGTCGGACAATTGATCGCGCTCGGTGCCGAGGCCAAGGGTGGGAGCTGTCGAACCACAATCATCGCGCCCGGTGATGTCGAGGGTCGATGGATGTTTCAAAAAATGAACGAAGCGCAGGGCCAAGGCCGCGTTCGCGCCAACGTGCAAATAGGCTCACAACCCGGTGTTGAGCTGGTGTGCTTTCCTGAGTAGCGCTTTCCTGAGTAGCGCTTTCCCGATCAGTAATAGACCGGCACCTGCCGGGGAGCAGTAACACATGAACTGGAAATTCTGGCAGCGCGGTTATCCCAGCATGACCACTTTGGGCGCAAGCCCGGTTTCCGGTGCATGGCGATCCAGACTCCTGATCGCAAGCGTCGGCGTATTGCTCATCGGTTGGACCGCAGTCGGCTGGTGGTGGGACAGCGAGCCGGTTTTGACGCCGGTCGTGAGCGCGGCTCAGAAACACGCCGACCAGAAGGGTCAGCAGCTGGTCATCGGTTACGTCAGCACACACACGATGATTCTGGTTGCACAGACCCTCCTGGACAAACGAGGCGGATACCTCTCCAACGATGTGTTCCCGCCCGGGGTGGTCATGGACAACATGCCCGCCTGGGAGTTCGGGGTGCTGACCCAGTTGCGCGACACCTCGCGTGCGTTTCGCATTGATTTTTCCCGATCCCAGAGCCAGTCCATTGAAGACAAGGATCTCGCCGAAGCCGAACCCCGATTCTCCTTCGACAATTCGAGCTGGATGTTTCCGCAATCCGAGGACGAATACGGCCAGGGCATCCGGGAATTCAACAGCTATCTCAATCGCCTCGCCGATCCCAATCAGCCGAAAGCCCAGTTTTATGCACGCGCCGATAATCTCGCTCATTGGCTGGAATCCGTCGAAACACGACTGGGCAGCCTTTCCCAGCGATTATCGGCTAGCGTTGGTAAGCGCCAACTAAACGTCGACCTAGCCGGCGACCGGGCAGCCACCCAGTCAACCGCTGCACCACCGGACGGGGATTACAAGACGCCGTGGATCGAACTGGACGACGTCTTCTATGAAGCACGTGGTTATACCTGGGCGTTGCTTCACCTGATGCAGTCCATGGAACACGATTTCCAGGATGTACTGGACGACAAAAACGCGCGAGTCAGCGTTCAACAGATCATCCGTGAACTTGAGCCGACCCAGCAAACCGTGTGGAGCCCGATAATTCTGAACGGCGATGGGATGGGGCTTCTGGCGAACCATTCGCTGGTTATGGCGTCGTTTGTGTCCCGCGCCAATGCGGCCATCACTGACTTGCGCACCCTGCTGGCCCGCGGTTGACCGGCAAGCCCATCTGATCCAGGCGCATTGGAGGCTGGACCGCCGGTCGATCTGCTGGAAGACCTGTTTCGAACCCTGACTCCCGGCAGTCTTTGAAATCCAAGCATTGTTCAGTAGAATCCGGCGCCCCGACCCGAAGCACCATGCCGCCAGCAGTGTGAGCTTCCGCGTGTTCTGCACGGTCGGTCACCACGAATAATCCGTACTTCCATAAATTGAGGGGAAACATCATGTCGGCTTTGCCTTTCGCGCTGCTCTGCGGGGTTATCGCGATCATTTACGGTGCCTGGCAGGTTCGCTGGATCCTCGCGCAGCCGCAGGGCAATGATCGAATGCGCGAGATCGCACTGGCTGTGCAGCAGGGTGCATCTGCGTATCTGAACCGCCAATACACAACGATTGCTGTTGCTGGATTCGTCCTGCTGGTCCTGATCGCGTGGGCCTTAGGGATGGAAACCGCGATCGGGTTCCTGATCGGTGCGGTGCTCTCAGGCGCTACCGGCTATATCGGCATGAACATTTCCGTGCGGTCCAATCTGCGAACAGCAGAAGCCGCACGCAAGGGCATCAACGCTGCGCTGCAGGTTGCATTCCGCGGCGGCGCGGTCACCGGCATGCTGGTGGTCGGGCTTGGATTGCTGGGTGTTGCTGGTTATTTCATGGCGCTGACCGCAATGGGTGTTGAACAGAGTGAAGCACTCCACGCCCTGGTTGGACTCGCTTTCGGTAGTTCGCTGATCTCCATCTTCGCCCGCCTTGGTGGCGGTATTTTCACTAAGGGCGCTGACGTCGGTGCAGACCTGGTGGGCAAAGTCGAAGCAGGTATTCCCGAGGATGACCCGCGCAACCCGGCCGTGATCGCAGACAACGTCGGTGACAACGTCGGTGACTGCGCCGGTATGGCGGCAGACCTGTTCGAAACCTACGCCGTGACCGTTATCGCAACGATGTTGCTGGGTGGCCTCATGGTCAGCGTGGTGGGTACTAACGGCGTCATTTACCCACTCGTGCTGGGTGGTGTCTCAATTATCGCGTCGATCATCGGCACCTTCTTCGTCAGTGTTAAAGAAGGCGGCTCAATCATGGGCGCGTTGTACAAGGGCGTCATCGTCTCAGGCGTCCTTGCGGCCATTGCCTTCTACCCGATCACCAAAGACATGATGGCTGACTCCTCACTGGGCGCCATGAATCTTTATCTGTGCGCGCTCATTGGCCTGGTCCTCACGGGACTTACGGTCTGGATCACCGAGTACTACACCGGTACTGATTACGCCCCTGTCCAGCACGTGGCACAAGCATCTACGACTGGTCATGGCACCAATATCATTGCGGGTCTGGGTATCTCTATGAAGTCGACCGCACTCCCAGTGCTGTCGGTGTGTGCCGCGATCTGGGGTTGTCATGAGCTGGCTGGGTTGTACGGCATCGCCATCGCGGCGACTGCCATGCTGTCGATGACGGGCATGATCGTTGCCCTTGATGCGTACGGTCCGATCACGGACAACGCAGGCGGTATCGCTGAAATGGCGCACCTGCCTCCGGAAATTCGCGCCATCACCGATCCGCTGGACGCTGTAGGTAACACCACGAAGGCAGTCACCAAAGGTTATGCCATCGCATCTGCCGGCCTCGCCGCACTGGTGCTGTTCGCCGACTACACCCACAACCTGAAGGAGCACTTCGGTGTGGACTTCGCGTTCGACCTCTCCAACCACCTGGTCATCATTGGTCTGCTGATTGGCGGCCTGATTCCGTATCTCTTTGGCGCCATGGCCATGGAAGCAGTGGGTCGCGCAGCTGGATCCGTTGTGGTTGAAGTCCGCCGCCAGTTCAAGGAAATCCCCGGCATCATGGAAGGTACCGCCAAGCCTGACTACTCGAAAGCCGTCGACATGCTGACTCGCGCTGCGATCAAGGAAATGGTTGTGCCGTCACTGTTGCCGGTTGCCGTACCCGTCCTGGTCGGTCTGATCCTTGGTCCGGTTGCATTGGGTGGCGTATTGATCGGTACGATTGTGACCGGCCTGTTCGTCGCGATCTCCATGACCACCGGCGGTGGCGCCTGGGACAACGCCAAGAAGTACATTGAAGACGGCCATCATGGTGGCAAGGGCTCCGAGGCTCACAAAGCGGCAGTCACCGGTGACACGGTAGGTGACCCCTACAAGGACACTGCAGGCCCAGCCGTGAATCCGCTGATCAAGATCATCAACATCGTTGCACTGATGATCATCCCGATCCTGCCTCCAGGTTAAAAAACTCTGATCGAAAGAGAGAAGACGAGTGTTCGCGGACTTCTGTCCGCGAACACTTCCCTCAAGCGCTAGCGGTCAGCGGCCGAATCATCCGCAGAAGATCATCAAGTCGCCGCTCCCAGGCCGCTTTCATTTCCACCGTAAATCCGCTCCCCAACGCCTGCTGCACCACGTCCTGCGTTGCCAGTAACAAGTTTTCGTACATGTGTGGCAACGCGCCATAAGCGCGGTGGTTACTTGTTTCGAACGCCAGATACTCCCGTTCCTGCGCCACACTCTCCGCCATCAGCAACCGATAAACTTCCTCGATCATTCGACCGCGCATGTGTTCATCCGTATGCAGCATGATCGATCGCGAGTCAGGGCACCGCTCGAAATATCTGCTGTAGATGTCTGGTGCAATATCACCGGCGATTTCTGCTGCCTGCTCCAGAGACGCCAGTAGTGCTTCGTTCATACAAATTCCGGCAGCTTTTTCGGTACCAGGATGTTCCTGAGCCGTACGTACTGAGGCAAGCCGTTTTTGTAGGTCGGGTAGTCCTCACCGGCAATCAGCGGTGAAAGATACCGTTTTGCAGCGGCCGTAATACCAAAGCCGTCCTTCGTGATGAAGTTCTTCGGCATCTTTCTCTCAACGTTTGCCACCTTGTCGAGCTTGACCTCTCCGATCGTCCACTTGTAAGGCGAGTCACTCTTGCGAACGATGGTGGGCATCACGGCATTCTTGCCCGCAAGCGCAAATTCAACGGCGGCGGCACCCACTGCGTAGGCCTGATCAACGTCGGTCTTTGAGGCGATATGACGAGCGGCTCGTTGCAGATAATCCGCCACTGCCCAGTGATACTTGTAGCCCAATCGTTCCTTGATCATGGCGGCGATGGTCGGTGCAACACCACCAAGCTGGACGTGCCCGAATGCATCGGTGCTACCCGCATCAGCAAGGAAACGACCATCGGCATAGTGAGCGCCTTCGCTGACGACGATCACGCAGTAACCTATCCGCTCGACTGTCGACTTCACCTTGGCGAGGAACTTAACTTCATCGAAAGCCACTTCCGGCAACACGATCACATGCGGGGCATCATCTGGCTCTTCCTGCGCAAGTCCGGCAGCCGCCGCGATCCAGCCCGCATGTCGGCCCATCACTTCGAGCACAAAAACCTTGGTGGAAGTCTCACACATTGAGGCGACATCAAGTGCGGCCTCACGCGTCGAGACCGCTACGTACTTGGCCACCGACCCGAAACCGGGACAGGTGTCGGTAAACGGCAGATCGTTATCCACCGTCTTCGGCACCCCGATGCAGGTCACTGGATACCCCAGTCGTTTACCGAGCTGCGACACCTTGTTGGCCGTGTCCTGAGAATCCCCACCGCCGTTGTAGAAAAAGTAACCGATGTCGTGCGCTTTGAAGACTTCGATGAGACGTTCGTATTCGCGCTGATTCTGTTCGAACGATTTCAGCTTGTACCGGCAGGAGCCGAAGGCACCGCTCGGCGTCATGCGCAACCCGGCAATGGCTGCGCTGGTTTCCTTGCTGGTATCGATCAGTTCCTCACGCAGCGCGCCAAGAATGCCGTTGCGGCCCGCGAGCAGTTTGCCGATCTGGTCGCGATGCTTGCGCGCGGTTTCGATCACACCGCAGGCCGATGCATTGATGACGGCAGTGACACCACCGGATTGCGCGTAAAAAGCGTTTCGTTTGCTGACCATGTGCTTGTCTGTCCCTGTGCTGGTTGGCTCTTTTCAGTTTGCCGCTTTTTCAGCGACCCGTCAGGGCGATGCAGTATCGCCCTCTGGTTGCGTCGAACATTCTCCGTGAAGGTGCTGATCTGTGCGAGAATTTCGACGCTTTTTTACGGTGTCCCTTTCCGGAAAACGGATCACATGCTGACAGTCATCACATTTTTCTGGCGCCTGTGCACGCTGCGTGCACATCCAGGCCAGGTACCTACGGCCTCATGGTTCATGGTCATGATTGCGGTTGCCAACCTCAGCGTCAGTATCCTGCTGTCGATGCAGTGGTCACCGGATTCAACGCCGATGCGACTGGCCACCTCGATCGTCTCTCAGCAGGCTGCCCTCGCAAGCCTGGTCTGGATTGCCCTTTACCTGCGCAGCATGGACCGGCGTTTTGCTGCCACCATCACTGCGATGTTCGGGTGTGACCTCCTCCTGACCGGACTGTTAGGCGCCCTGTCCCCTCTTGTGCTTGGAGTTACTGAGGGAGTTCAGCAAACACTCTTTCTCATGTTCTTTATCTGGTCCATGGCCATCATCGGACACATCCTGCATCAGGCACTGGAAATTCGTTTCGTGCCTGGTGTGGCGATCGCTTTTGCCGTGACCTTGTTCAGCTCTGCTGTTGGCAACGTGGTGCTCGAATGAGCCTTGGACGCATCTATATTCTTGGCATCGGCGGCACGCTGATGGGCAGCATTGCTCAACTCGCCAAGGCAGCGGGTTACGAGGTCACTGGCAGCGACAAGAAGCTATACCCGCCGATGAGCGATCAACTGCGAGAGGCGCAGATCACGGTCCATGAGGGGTTTGATCCTGCACAGCTCGAACCGCGGCCGGATCTGGTGATTGTCGGCAACGCGGGGCTACCGCGTGGTCACCCCGGTGTTGAGTACATTCTGGAATCCGGCCTGCCTTATACCTCTGGAGCGGCCTGGCTCGGTGAGACGCTGCTGCGCGACCGATTTGTGCTCGCCGTGTCAGGCACGCACGGCAAAAGCACCACCACCGCCATGCTGGCGTGGATACTGAAATATGCAGGCCTGGATCCGGGTTTCTTGATTGGCGGTGTGCCGGTCAACTTCGGTCAATCGGCGGCGCTCGGCAGTACACCGTTTTTTGTGGTGGAGGCCGATGAGTACGACACCTCCTACTTCGACCGCCGCTCCAAGTTCCTGCACTACCGTCCCCGCACGCTGGTCATCAACAACCTGGAGCATGATCACGCCGACATCTTCCCCGATCTCGACGCAATCCAGGCGCAGTTTCATCTGCTGCTGCGGACGGTGCCTGCTTCTGGCCTGGTGATAGCACCGACCGCCGACCCGAATGTCGATGACGTGCTCAAGCGAGGATGCTGGACTCAGGTACTTCGCTTCGGCAGTGGCCGGATAAAACATCCGCACGAACGGGACAATGCAGAGCGCATTCACGCACGCGACGCAGCGTCCGATTGCAGCACGTTCACAGTCTGCATCAACGATGTTCCGCTGGGGACTGTCGGCTGGTCGTTGCTTGGTGTTCACAACGTTAACAATGCACTGGCTGCCATCGCCGCAGCGCGACACGCAGGCGTTGCGCCCAACGTGAGCATTGAGGCACTCGGCCAGTTCAAAGGCGTGAAGCGACGCATGGAGCTCATCCACGCAGATGATCGCACCCGTGTTTATGACGACTTCGCGCATCACCCAACGGCCATTCGTACCACCCTGCAGGGACTGCGCCGCGCCGTAGGCAGTGATGAAATCATCGCCGTCATCGAACCCCGGACGCATACCATGTCGCTCGGTACACTACGTCATGACCTCATTACCTGCTGCTCACCCGCAGACTCCGCAATCTGGTATCGAGGCGAAAACATCAAGTGGGATCTGGCTTCTCTCGTGGATGAGTGCGTGGTGCCATCACGCCTCTTCGATGATCTCGATGAGTTGATTGATCATCTGGCCAAGCCCACCAAGACCCGGCGTCATATCGTCATCATGTCGAATGGTGCTTTCGGTGATATCTATCGGCGCCTGCCGGCGCGTTTACTGACCCGTCAAAAAAGCCACTGAACCTCTCAAGGAGAGCACATGAATCCTGGAAAAAAATTAGTCGTCTTGGCGTTCGTTGCGTTGTCATGCAGCTCCGTCGTTCTTGCCGAAGACTGGTACCCCTCACGATACGGTGCTGATGACACGCTCGGAGCATTGAACAACCAGTCGCCGGAAAAGCTGATCGAAGCGGCGAAGCTGGTAACGCAAGGTAAAACCTACCGACTTGGGGTCGAGACCGGGCCAAAATCCCCAGCTTACCCACCCCGTTCTTTTTCACTGACAGTGCTGCAACTGTCAGATGGAACCGGCACTCCGCTTGGCAGCAACCAGGCCACCGGTAACGATGATCTGCTCCATTTCTGGATGGGCATCGGCAGCCAGCTCGACGGACTTGGTCACATGGGCATCAACCATACGTACTACAACGGCAATCACGCCAAGGATTTTGTGGTCAATACCGGATTGAAAAAACTCGCAATTCACAACCTGCCGCCGATCGCGACGCGTGGTGTCTTGCTGGACGTCGCGCGACACATGGCGGTCGATATCGTGCCGGCAGGTACGGCGATCAATCAGGCAGAAATCGAGGCAATCGCCAAGGCGCAGGGTGTCAACATCACAAAAGGTGACGTGGTCCTGTTCCACACGGGCTGGTTGAATGTCATGGATCTGGACCCTGCAAAATTCATGGCAGGCGAGCCCGGTCTGGGTGTTGGTGGCGCGAAATATCTGGCCGGACTTGGCGTTGTAGCGGTGGGATCGGATACGTGGGCGTTGGAAGTGCTGCCATCGGAGGACGCCACCCAGGCATTCCCGGTTCACCCTGAACTGCTGGCCAAGAATGGCGTATACATCCTCGAAAACATGGACACACGAGAACTGGCCCGGGACAAAGTTGGCGAATTCCTCTTCGTACTCGGCGTACCTCGTTTTGTTGGCGCCGTTCAAGCGGTCATCAATCCAGTGGCTATACGCTGATGGGGGACGTTCCGGACCTGTTGCCCGACAACCTGGCGGCCATCAATTCCCTCTGCCGCAAGCTCGGCTGGCTGCTGCCTGACGAGACCATTCTTGGGCTCAGTCAAGCAGGCGAGGGCAACATGAACCGGACGCTCAGGGCCGAAACAGGCTCGCGCACGTTCATTCTCAAACAATCCGTGCCTTATGTGGCCAAGTACCCGAAAATTGCTGCGCCTCAGGAGCGGATCGTTCTGGAGGACGGTTTTTATCAGGCCATAGAAGTTGATGGTCCACTACGCATGCGTATGCCACGCCGTCTGGGTTTCGCTCCCGAATCCCGATTGTTGATGCTCGAAGACGTCGGCCGCGGTGCAGCCATGTTGAGTATCTATGCAAACGCCGGTGGTGACCCGGCAGACCGGGGCGTGTACACCGCCTTAATCTACTGGTTGTGGCGATTGCACAGCCTGCGCAACTTTGAGGCCACGCGCTTCACCAACGATGCGATGCGCGCATTGAACCACGCCCACATCTTTGTGATTCCCCTGCAGATCAACAACGGGGCTGCTATCGATCCAGCACTCGCTGAAATAGCACGACGATTTCAGAACGACTCGCAGTTGATCAGCATCGCAGGCAGGCTGGGTGAGATCTATCTCGGCAAGACCGCACATGCCTCCCAACCTTGTCTATTACATGGCGATTTCTACCCCGGAAGCTGGCTGCGCAATGAGCGTCTTGGGGTGATGATCATTGATCCAGAATTCGCGTTCTGTGGTCCGCCTGAATTCGACGTGGGTGTACTGGTTGCACATCTGACGTTTGCTGGCTTTGCCCAACAGGACATCATGGGCATCCTCCGATCCTATGTAACCCCACCGGGTTTTGAGTACAGCCTCGCCATTCGTTTCGCCGCCATCGAGATCATTCGCCGCTTGTTGGGTGTCGCTCAATTGCCACTTCAGGCTACACCCGAACAAAAGCGCGCCTGGCTCGAGACCGCCCGCATGATGATCAACTCGTGAACCTGCCGATTCCCCTCATCATCGATACTGATGTCGCGCTGGGCGTGCACCATGAAGGACGCCCACGTGACATCGATGATGGTTTTGCGATCGCGGAAGCACTGAATTCACCACTGCTGGACCTGCGTCTGGTGAGCACCGTGTTTGGCAACGCGCCGCAGGATGCCGTGTTTCAAGTGGCCAAAGAAATCATCGCCTTGAAAGGCGCTGCAGTACCGGTTCTGCGCGGCGCGTCCACACCCATGTCAAAAAGTGAATCGACCAACGACGCTGTTGAGGGCATGGCCAGGCTGCTGCGGCGTGAACCCTGTGCCATCGCAGCGATCGGCCCTCTGACCAACATGGGACTGCTGGCTCGCCATCATCCGGATGCGTTTGCCAGGATCACACAGTTCATCATCGTCGCTGGCCGTTCCCAAGGTGCCCGTTTTTATATCGGCGACACCGGCCCCGTGCAGGATTTCAATTTCGAAAACGATGTTGCAGCCGCGCAGTTGATGTTGGCTTCCGCCGCGTCTGGCACGCGTGTCGTGCTGGCTGGATTCGAGCTGACCAGCAAGGTTTGTGTCACTGAAGAAGACCTGGAGGTCATTGCAGGTCGTGGGACGGAGGTCGCGAACTACTTCCACGACCGGTCGCTGGCCTGGTGCCGCTACTGGACAACCACCTTTCCACAGGACCGTGGGTTTCATCCTTGGGATTCTGCTGCGATCGCCTGGCTCAAGCATCCAGAGTACTTCGTCACCGAGTCGAGAGGCTGGCGTGTGACGCCAAGACCTCGTGGCTCCGCCTGGCTCGAGTGTGACTTAGGCTTTGACGGACCACCGATAGAGTATTGCACCGGCTTCGCACCGGACGGCGCCGCTGCATTTATCAAGGATGTGGTCGACAGCGTCTACTGAGATCCACTACGGCTGATCAGCAACCCCCGCTATCAACTCCGTATTAACCTCAATTGGATAAAAATTACGCGACCGAAAATGCCGCGCAGGGGTATTCAGAGCTTCGGAACGATCTTGCGATCGCGAACCGTTGGTTCCGTGACTTTGATAGGGGTAGGGAAGAGCAACCTCTCCCCTCCCTCCGAACCGTACGTGCGGTTTTCCCGCATACGGCTCTCCAGTCGGGTGTTTCTTCAACGAGATCGGCGCGCGTGTTGATAGGCTGCTGAAACGGAGAACAGCCCAATCTTCGCGAAGTACTTATTCGGCCAGCGTTGATGGTCCTCGTGCGTGCC
>JAYSTS010000019.1:0-8211 GCA_043719475.1 Gammaproteobacteria bacterium
CCGATTTTCGACATGGACCGTTACAAAAATCGCAATCAGGAGATCGCTCCCACAGACATTGGGTATCGTGACTTTGTGGTCTCTTAGTGGGTGGTCTCCTGGTGGTGGTCTCTTGGTGGGGTCGGTCTCTTGTGGGAGCGGTCTCCTGACCGCGATGGAGTTCGCGATCGGGAGATCGCTCCCACAGGGTGCTTTTACTCGACGTCTCATGACTGAATCTGCCAACTTCATTGGCTGTGACCTTACGGTTTGATTTCCGCTGCAATCCCGACCTTCTCTCCGGTCAATCGTTAAGAAGCTCTGAATACCCCTGCGCAGCATTTTCGGTTGCGTAATTATTGTCCAATTGAGGTTAGTCAGCGGCGAGTCAGTCAGACACGCACCAGAGTGATGGCGTTTTCAGGACACGCCTTGATGCACAGCCCGCACGCCTCGCATGCGTTGGCGTTGATGAGCATGGCCTGTTGCCACTGGTGTGCGTAGCCTTTGAGTTTGCCTATGAACTTAAGCCCGGTGCGCATCGTCTTTGGAAGCGTGGTCACTTCGAAAACCCAGACCGGACAGACCCGAACGCAGTCGGCCTTGCCTTCGCATCGATTTCTGTCAATGACGGGACGAAATTCACCCGGACTTTGTTTGCAGTCAGGCGGGCTTGCTGGCATCGCTTGTTTCCTCGTTTGGTGGCTTGTCGTCGTCCACCGCTGGACACACTGATGGGAACAACTGCTGGATCAGCGACTGGCTGGACTCAAGTGCGGCCAGGCCTGCATCAGTCAATCCATACACACCATGTGTTTCACGTTGAAACCACCCGTATACGTTTCCTCTGAGAATGGTCGCGGACCGC
Organism: Gammaproteobacteria bacterium; assembly: GCA_043719475.1. Taxonomy (GTDB): domain Bacteria; phylum Pseudomonadota; class Gammaproteobacteria; order Pseudomonadales; family Azotimanducaceae; genus SYFY01. The sequence goes on from JAYSTS010000019.1 coordinate 848, forward strand.
TCGACACTGGTTGTCTGGCGGATGTCCTTCACGCGTGACGCCCCGACCTGCGCCAGGTGAACGGCGCAGCGCAGCGCATCCTGCCGATAGGCCGTCATCAGCTGTTTGCCTCGGCTGCCGCCGGTGTTGAGGTCACCCAGTCGTTTGCGAAACTCGTTCAGCAGACCGTTGCGTCGCTTGGTGTTTTGACGTGGCACATACGGCAGGGGGTCGGTCAGCACGTCAACACTTCCGGATCCGGAGACGACCATCAGTCCAATACCAATGCGTCGGCATAACTTGATCGCCTCACTGGGTACCCCGCGTTTTGGGCGCGGTATCGCAACATAAACTTGATCGGTGATGCCGAGCCTGTCGACCGCCTGGTAGAACAGCTGCAGATTAAGCGCCGTCTTCAGTTCGACGATCACCGGCGTTTCGTCAGCGCGTACGGCCACCACATCACAGGACCTGACCTCCGCCTTCACGGTGAATCCCTGGGCTTCCAGAAAAGTCTTGATCGGCTGGTAAAGTTCAGTTTCGGACATGAGTCAGCTGCGCACTGCGCCTCGCTTGAACATCCACCACGCAAGACCGCCCCACAACAAAAACATGAACACACCCTCTGGCGCGATGTTGGCCAGCACCTTGTTGTTAATGACCACCATGTCATTCTGAATCAGGGTCCAGGCGACGGCGTTACCCACTCCGTGCATCAATACCGAGGTCCATACCGTGCCACTGGCCTTGCGCAGTTGGCCATACACCAGTGCGGTTGTGATCACGCCGATGGCGAACAGGGGAAAAAACACGGCATAGTCCAGATCCGTGTAGTCGGTGGTCAGGATCAACGGTACATGCCAACTGGCCCAAACCACACCTACCAGCAAATGTCGGGGCAGATCTGTAAAACCGGCTGCCTCGAGCCTCGGCTCCAGATATCCCCGCCAGCCCCACTCTTCGCATATCGCCAGTAGCACGCGAGGGCCAAGCTGCGACAACACACCGATTAGCAGTACTGGAATGAACGCCGATGTTTCGTAGGTAAACGAGGTGACGCCGAGCGTGGTTCCGAGCGCGAGCACAATGCCGATAGTGACTGGATAGGCCAGTACACTGAACAAGTACCAATGCCACTTCGATCGAAGATCCAGGCGCAGCCCCGCATCCTGCCAGCCATCGCCGCCCAGTGAGCGCAGCAGGACCATCATCAGGATCGGGCCAGAGATAAACACCAAGCCGCCGATCTCCTGACCAGTATTGGTGATCATGCCACCGGCCGTTGCCAGTGATAACACGCCGATGACGTAGACGAGGATGTTGCGGCGAAGACGGCGATGCAGCTTCATGAATTTTCCGGGTCGGGCGTCTGCGCGGTAGAAGATCGCCGTGCTTCAACGGGGTAAGGATGGACCAATTCTCCTGTCGTTTTTTGTCGCATGACGCGCACTATGCTCCTCAACCGAATGAAAAATCGACCTCGATTGACACTCGCCCCGCATCACCGTCTGCTGCCTCGCAGACGCCAGGAATCCGTGTTCATACGAGAGGTCTGCGATTCTGGTGCGGCAGGAAAGATCGTTGAACTGGGCCCCGGCATGAACGAACTTCCGGTTGATACCCGATGGTCTTTGACTTGCTTTTTTCGCACGGACCGAACCGCGTTCGAGGCTGACAGCCAACACATGGGCGATCATGCCGATTAGCCTCAATTGGACAAAAATTACGCAACCGAAAATGCTGCGCAGGGGTATTCAGAATTTCGGAACGATTGACTTTAGAGAAGGTCGGGATTGCGGCAGCGATCTCCTGATCGCGATCTTTGATGATCCCAACAATCGCGGTCAGGAGACCGCTCCCACACACTCTCGATGCCTATGCCTGTGGGAGCGATCTCCTGATCGCGATTTTCCACCCGGCATCCGGTCGGGAGACCGCTCCTACAACGGGAAGGGTCGCCCGGGAAGCGGTACCGATTATTGTCGAATCAAGCCTAAGGTTGGCGGCGGAAGGCTCGCATTGATGTAACTGCGCCCATCAGCACCAGTTGCACAGGCGTCAGAACGGCGAGCCCCAATTTGAACGCAGTGACGACGGTTGACCATAACAAGACTGCGGACAGTGCAAGAAGCGTGGCACGTCGATCACTATCCATGTCGAGCATTGTCCATTGTGGTCCGGCGCTTCCTTTGGCAAGCTGCATTGATGTTACGCGATGATCCTCTCAAGCAGGCAGTGCAGCGACAACTGCGCGACTTTGCTGTTCGCCTGGTGGCAGACGTCAGTGCCCACAGTCACGCAGCCGTTGCAATTGCCATAGTTGACGCAGGTCGCGGTGCGCAGGTCGGGGGTTTGCCGGAGTACACGGAGTGGTCGAACCACGCAGCGCTCCTGTTGACACGGCGATCGGAAAAATTGCGTAACCATCCTGGGCAGTGGGCGTTTCCAGGCGGGCGTCTGGATGCCGGTGAGACCGTAATTGACTGTGCACTGCGCGAGATGAGTGAAGAGGTCGGTGTTTACGTTGGCGCCGATCAGGTATTGGGTCGGCTCGATGACTTCATCACTCGATCCGGATTCGTCATCTCCCCCGTCGTGGTCTGGGCGGGAGCGGCGGAAAAGATGGATCTCAACGAGCACGAGGTCGCTTCGATCCATCGCATTCCGTTAACGGAATTCCTGCGCAGGGATGCACCGAAGCTGGATGTCGTCGGTCATTCTGAGCATCCGGTGTTACGCATGCCGGTCGGTGATGACAGCATTGCAGCGCCAACGGCGGCCATGATCTATCAGTTCAGGGAGGTCTGTCTGTTGGGTCGTTCAACTCGTGTTGCGCACTTCGAACAACCGCAGTTTGCGTGGCGGTGACGACCGCACCACCCGGACTTACTCGTTGCTTTCCCTTTCGTTCATCCGATCCTGAATCGGTGGCAACGGCTCTTGCCCATCTGCATCCCACTCCACGGGTTGATCGTTGGTGACAGAATCCGCAGGGGCAGTAGATGCCGGCACGCTCGAACCGGGTTCTGGTATTCCTCCGTCCGCCTGATTGCCGGACGTGTTGAGGTCATCTTCCTGCCTCATCTGGTCACTGTCTTCGTCGAGAATTTCCGCCTCGTCTTCCAGTGGTAGAAGATCAACGTCACCGCGCGGGACCGGTAACCCGAGGTGGTACACCGCGAACCCGGGGATCACGAACTGGTTCACCGCCATGCCGAGAATACGCCCGTCTTTGGGAGATCGGATTTCCGTCATCTTGTTGGTAATCGGATCCGTGACGGTACCGAGTAGCTCACCAGCGCTGACTTTCTCGCCGAGTTTGGTTTGACTCGACAGGATTCCGCCACCATCAGCGCGAAGCCAGGTGGATGTGTAGTAGACCGGTTCAGGATTGCCAACGCGTGTGCGCTTCTTTGTCATACCCAGTGCGTGGATCAACGCATTGATGGCCCGCACCGAGTCAGCAACTGCGTCATCATCGACGCGTAGTGGCTCACCGGCTTCAAGTGTGACTGTGGGGATGCCTGCTGCGGTTGCGGCGTATCGGAGCGTGCCCCGTGCGCCCGCGCCATGCATGACAGCCGTAGCCCCAAAACCTCGAGTCAGTTCGAGGACGGCCTCGTTCTTCAGGTCACCGCGAATCTGCGGCAGGTTCGACCGGTAGAAGGATCCGGTGTGCAGATCCACCAGCGCATCGCAGTGCAGAATCACTTCGCGAAAAAAACTGAACGCCATGCGCGCCGCAGAACTACCGCGAGGATTCCCCGGGAAGTAACGATTCAGGTCGCGTCGGTCGGCCAGATAACGTGACTGTCGCTGGAAGCCGGAAAGATTGACGATGGGTACACCGATGATTCGACCCTTGAGCTTCTTGGGTTCGGTGCCATACATCACGGTGTGTACCGCCTTGATACCATTGAGTTCATCGCCGTGAATGGCGCCGGTCAGGCAGAGCGTCGGACCTTCTTCGGTGCCGGTCGCGACCAGGACCGGCGTCGGGATTTCGGTGCCGTGAAAATCCTGTCCGGCCTGCCAGAATCGTTGCGACAAGGTGCCAGGTACAAAGGGCTCGCCGAGAAATTGGTCGACAACAAACTCGGGCGTCGGCGTGGCAGGAATGCTGGCAGCCGGTATTTCTGCTGCTGCTGGCTTGCCACCAGCGGGGTCCGGTGAGGTCGGGTTGGTTGCAACGTCTAGTCCGCTCGACAGTACGCGGGTATCGAACTCGTCGCTGGTGACAGGGGTCAGTGCAGCACTTTCGACCTCGGCCGCTGCGACCAATGCGCCCTCGGCTTCTTCCTGATCTGCCGGCGCTGGTCGTTCCACAGACCATTCAGTTCGGCGTGGCAGTTCGATGGAAGCGTAGGCGGGGTCAACAGCCGCAGCCGGGGTATGGACGACCAGCATCGGTGCGATCTGCGGGGCCGCACGAGTTGACGGTTGTGCCTGATCACACGCTGCGGTGAGCACGCATGAGATCAGAATGATTGCTCGAAACGTCAGTGCCATCGTGATGCTGCGCGGGCTCGTCAGGTTCGTGGAACTCGTAGAATTCAGAGAATTCCTGGAAAGAGTGTAGCGCGAAAGAGTGTAGCGCAGAGGGTCATGCATCCTGCGTTGCCTCAGTATCCGTGGAAGAAAAGTCGCTGGCAAGGTGGGACGCCGTTCGCAAGTTATTATCAAATATGAAGATATTTCGGGACTGTACTGTTTGACCACTACCATCGTTGACCCTTCCGCGGCAAGTAACCACAATGCCGACCCAACTCCACGGACACTACAGGATCCATAATCATGGCAATCAAAGAAGGCGACAAGATTCCAGCAGCGACGCTGCACACTATGCGTGATGGCAAGCCTGCCGCAGTCACCACCAGCGAACTTTTTGACGGCAAGAAGGTTGTTGTGTTCGCCGTACCTGGCGCGTTTACACCCACCTGCTCCATGGCCCACCTGCCGGGTTACGTGGTCAATGCCGATGCCATCAAAGCCAAAGGTGTCGACAGTATCGTCTGTCTGTCCGTGAACGATGCGTTTGTGATGGACGCCTGGGGCAAAGACAAAAACGCCGAGCACCTGATGATGGTGGGAGATGGTAATGGCGCGTTCACCAAGGCCGTTGGTCTGGAGATGGATGGCTCGGGTTTTGGACTCGGCACCCGCAGTCAGCGTTACGCCATGGTGGTCGAAAACGGCGTGGTGAAAAAACTCGCGGTTGAAGCTCCTGGCAAACTCGAAGTGAGCAAAGCAGAGTCGATTCTCGCTGGTCTTTGATAGACCTGATCTGCGTCAGCTTCCGGTCGGGCGCCAGGAGTCTAGACTCCTGACCCGACCGTATGTTCAGCAGTCCTTCAACGCGTTGCCTTGACGGTTGAAACAGGCCGTATCAGGCACTCCTGTGCCGCAGTCGCAACCAGCTCACCGCGCTCGGTGAAAAAATGCCCGCGTACAAATCCTCTGGCGCCTCGTGCACTGGGTGATGTCTTGGCAAACAGCAGCCACTCATCGGCGCGAAATGGTCGATGAAACCAGATCGCGTGATCGAGGCTTGCGCCATAGATCTGATCCCTGAGGCGACGCCCTCCGTGTGGCAGCATGGACGTCGACATGAAGTCCAGATCAGACATGTACGCGAGCATGGCCAGATGGACTTCTTCGTGGTCGGACAGCAACTCACGAGTCTTCAGCCAGGTGTGTTTGACCGGTGGGTGTGGATCTTCATTCGCCATCAGGAGGCTCTCGACCTGCCTGGAGTCGATGGCTTCGAATCGAAATGAGTAGCGGGCGATCTCAGGCTGTTCGCGCGCCAGTTCCTCAAACAGCTCACGATCACTGCGCAGGCAATGGGGTGGCAAGACGTTCGGGAAAGGTGTGGTATGAGCCAGCCCCGTTTCGATCTTGTGCCAGCTCGACGACAGATTGAAGATTGCCTTGCCGTGCTGAATGGCCACCACGCGTCGTGTGGAGAAGGATCGGCCGTCGCGGATTCGATCGACTTCGTAAAGAATCGGTACGCGCCAGTCACCGGCTCGCAGGAAATAGGCATGCATCGAGTGCAGATGCTGTTCCTTGGTGACAGTTCGAAATGCGGCCGTAATGGCCTGCGCCAGAACCTGACCACCGAACACGTGCTCGGTACTATGGTTCTGGCCACGAAACAGGTTTTCCTCGATCCGTTCGATGTTGAACAGATCGAGAATATTGTCGAGTACCGCGTTGCCGGTCGTGCTCATGCTGTCCGTTTCCGCCTGGTTAATACCGGGTTCTGGTCGTTATCAGGAGCAAGACGCTGCCGACCACGACGGTGAAGAAACCACCCATTGTAAACGCACCGGCAAAGCCATGACTCACTGCGATCGCGCCGATTGCGGCGTACATCGGCAGTGCGAAAGCGTTCAGTGCCAGGCTTGCGACTGAACCGATGGTGGCTCGGGCCTGATCAGCACAACACGACGTTGCAGAAAACCTTGCAGCAGAACAGTCAGTGCACCGTGGATGAAGAACACCGCTGCGAGACTCGCCCCCACGCCCTAGGGGCCCCAAGGCCCCAGCCAGGGCAACCGTCACCGCACGAGTGGCCAGGGAAACTCTGACACCTTCGATCAGGGATGCGAAAAACGTCTGGGCTCGATGCTCGGGTTGGGTTAAAGCCCGCGCCTGCGGGAACCCGATCATAACAACCAGTGCCGCAGCCAGACAGATCAGGATCGACGCCGAGAACACGAGATTGAAACCAATCTCGGCGATGGCGCCACCTGCTGCCAGCGCGGCGATCAAACCGGCCTGCTCGAATGCACTACCTCGACCGTAGACCCGTTCGAACAGTTCGGTGCGATGGGTCAAGGCGAGCTGATCGTGGATGTACGCTTCAGAAGCGCCGCTGAAGTTCGCCCCTGCGAAGGCCCAGATGACAAAACCTGCAGCAAACCCAACGAAATCAGGGAACAGCCACCAGATACCAAACGCGGTCGCCTTGACGACGCTCGCCATGATCAGGATGTACCGGCGGGGAAATCGATCAGCCAACACGCCGATGGGCAACTCGAAGGCCATGGCTGCTCCGCACCAGATGATGAACAGCCAACTCAGTTCGAGGGGCGACAGGCCCTGCTCGAGCATGAAGATCGCATACACCGGATAGAGGAGCACAAAGCCGTGCAGGAATTCGTGGAGATACCAGAAGCGAGTGAAGCGGTTCAGGTCGGCTGGCAGATCAAGCGCGGTTCTGGACATGGCTAGGAGCCTGTCGGACTTGAGACTGATCTACTGCGCCGTTGGGAGAGCGGCCCATTTTTCCACGCTTTTTCGTTGCGTAGTTCCACTATGCGCCTCAAAATCGTGAAAAACTGGCCTCGCTCTCCCACTCGGCTCGCGACGATCGCTCA
>JAYSTS010000181.1:0-15005 GCA_043719475.1 Gammaproteobacteria bacterium
CGGTTTCAGTCACGTCTTCCGGCTGACTCCTTTCAGTCAGCTAGTACATGCCCATGCCGGGCACACTGGGAGCGATCTCCTGATCGCGATCTTCGATGATCCCAACAATCGCGGTCAGGAGATCTCCCACAAAGGGTCCCACCGAGGCTGAAAATCAAGGCAAAGTTCGGAACTCTGGATGTTTCTCGCAGGGGTAGCCCCGATGGATCAGAGCTTCCTCAGACTTCTCTGGCTGGGTTTCGGTGCGGGAGAAGTCTAGCGGGAATCAGCGACGTCGTTTGAACATAGAGACGACGTTCGCTCCACTGCGCTCTGGTTGAGCCTGGGAAAACGCGATTTCCCAGGTCAGCACCGCGCCACGCTCGCGCAGAAAGCCACGACAGCCGATCCCTTTGCCGGTACCGAACAAGGACACCGACACAACAATGGTTCCGGCTTCATTCCAGAGCATGGCATGATTCGGTTCGCTCTCGAATTTGCCAGTCCCATCCAGCCTTGCGCCTCGATGGAAAACATCCAGCGTATAAGTACCTGATTCGTTTTCGACAACCCTGGCTGACAGTTCATCGATGCCATGGCCGACCACTGACAGAGTACCGGTGATCACCAGCGCTTTGGGTTCGCGCTCGATCTTGAGATCGGCCGTCACTGGCAAGCCAAGACTTCGCCCTTCAAACAACACGCTTCCTTTGCCCTGCCACTCGCCTTTGCCCAACAACATCAGCCTTCCGCGCCTCCAACATGAATCGGCTCGCCAATCGCAGCGGCCGCTTGTGCACCCTTGTTACGAGCATTGTTCACATAGGCCGACACCGGCACGAGGTCCAGTGCCATCGGCAGCCGTGAGTCGAATAGATCAGTCATTTCCACCGTGGGAATCTCCGGTTCCAGCCATCGACGTGCTTCCTGAATCGACAACATGACCGGTTGCCTGGTATGCAGGAAAACAAAATCTGCGTGGGCCGGCGCGGTCAGAATCGTGAAACTGAGCAGCTCTTCCCCACTCTGTGTATTGCGCCAATGATCCCAAAGCCCTGCCAACAACAATCCACCGTGGCGGCTAGGTTTGATGAGGTAAGGCACTTTCTCTGCTTGCGCCCGGCTCCACTCGTAGAAACCCGTCACCGGCACCACACACCGACGTTTGCGAAACGGCTCGCGAAACGCTGGGCTGGTCGCCGCAGTCTCCGACTTGGCATTGAACATTGAGTATTTGCTCGACACTTCCTTGGCCCAGTAAGGTGTCAACCACCAGCGCATGGGAACCAGCTCAGGCTCACCTGCCCGTTCGTGCCCTGGTGGTGCAATACGCACAACTGGAATTTTCTCGGTCGGCGCCGCATTGAAGTTGTCCCGCCCGTCGTAGGGCATATTGACCAGCTCCATCAACAATCGCGCCAACGGATCTGACGTAATGTTGAATCTGCCACACATTATCGTTCTACGGTCTCCGCCTTACCGGCAACAAAACCGAGCGGTAGCAGCTCCCACAGGACCACTCGCGCTCCAGCTGATTCAAACTCGGTTGCATAGGATACTTCCGCCATCGCGTCCTTCCGGGGTAACCGCTCTGAATTGTAGTGGTTTGGCCAGTCACCTTCATTGCAGAATACGACGCTCTGTGAGCACGAGAAGACATCATGAGCGATCTGCAGACCTTCCGCATGGAAACCCGCGACTGGCTGACCGCAAACTGCCCACCCGGTGCCATCGGTGATGGCCCGATATCAACCGGCAGTACCAAACTCAAGGTCGCAGATGCCGATACGCAGCTGTGGCTGAAGCGCATGGCGGAAAAGGGCTGGACGGTCCCCACCTGGCCACGCGAGTACGGCGGTGCAGGGCTCTCCACCAAGGAGTACGTTGTCCTCGCTGAAGAGATGCGCCGCATCAACGCACGTCCGCCGCTAACTGGCATGGGCGTGATCATGATTGGTCCGACCCTTCTGGAACACGGCACAGCCGAACAAAAAACGCGCCATCTGCCACCCATCGCCCGAGGTGAATTTGCATGGTGCCAGGGTTACAGCGAGCCCGCCGCAGGTTCCGACCTCGCCAGTCTGCGCACCCGTGCCGATGACGCAGGCGATCACTTTCTGATCAACGGCCAAAAGATCTGGACCTCTGGCGCGCAGTATGCGGATTGGATGTTCTGCCTGGTTCGCACCAACCAGGACGTGCCAAAACATGATGGCATCAGCTTTGTGCTGCTGACCATGCATCAGCCAGGTGTACGCGTCAGCCCAATCCGGCTCATCAACGGCGTTTCGCCGTTTTGTGAAACCTTCTTCAACAACGCCATCGCCCGCAAGGAAGACCTGATCGGCCAACTCAATCGTGGCTGGACGGTAGGCAAGCGACTTCTGCAACACGAACGCAGTGGTATGGCTTCACTGGTCGGAGGCCGTGCGGTCGGACCCAGCGGCTCATTGCTCGAGACTGCGCGTCAATATGTTGGCGAAGATTCCGGGCGAATCGCCGATCCGGCGTGGCGGCAGCGCATTCTCAGACACAACATCAACCAGCACGCATTTCGATTGACTCAAGTTAGAACCGTTCAGGAAGCTTCGGACGGCAGCACCCCCGGCGCCGCAACATCGATCTTCAAGATGTACGGTACGGAACTGCAGCAGGAAAAGTCGGAGCTCATGTGTGAGCTCAAAGGTGTTGCCGGATTTGGCATGGGGGAAGGCATTGGGTTGGGAAACGATCTGGAGTGGACACGTACGTGGCTTGGCAATCGGGCCGCGTCAATCTACAGCGGCTCCAACGAGATACAGCGAAATATCATCGCCAAACGAGTGCTTGGCTTGCCTGACTGACGCAGCAGTTTCCGATCCATTCGCAGGAGCGCATTGATCCGGGTTGTTTCAATTGCTGCCCTGCTGACGCTCGCGGCGTTCCTTGGCCTCATTGGCCTGACGCATGCGCTTTTTGATGATGTTCTGCACCACATTGATGGTGGTCCAGTCATGCAGCATCTTGCGATTGCATGCTTTGCATTCCACCTGCTCGGCATCGCCCACAAGGCGCAACAGCTCGCTGTATGGCAGGCGGGTAATGTCCTTGCAACTGGCGCATTCGAGCCCAACCACCGGATCGATGCCGACGTAATCCATGGAGAAGCAGACTCCCTGTCTGGCTTTGAATCGAGAATGGATTCGATTGTAGGGAGGCTACGGAAACTGCATAGACTGCAGCTGGGCGTTTTGTGACCAACTACCTGCAGTTCAGGAAATTGCGTGCGCCTGTTCTCGCAGCGCATCCCTGAATTGAGGCGCGGCGATTTCAATCAGGGCTGCTGCCCGGTCCCTGGTCGACCGATCACGCAGATGCGCAATACCAAACTCGGTAACGATGATATCGACATCGGTGCGCGCAGCAGTCACCAGTTCGACCTTCGCAACGATCCGTGAAACTTCGCCATCCTTGGCGGTGGCCGGCAGTGCGACGATGGATCTACCGCCACGACTAGCGCGGGCACCACGCATGAAATCGACCGCGCCTCCAGTGCCACTGAGTTGGCGACCTGCAGCGAACTCGGCATTCACCTGACCAAAGAGATCGATCTCCACCGCTGAGTTCACCGAGACAAAATTGTCGATGGTCCGCAAGATGCTCAGTTCATGGGTGTAGTTGGCGCCACGAAAGACCACCCGAGGTTCATCCGCAAGCCACGCATGCAATTGTGCAGAACCAAGCGCCATGCCGGTTATGTGCTGGTTTGCGTCAATACTCTTGCATCTGCCCGTCACCACACCACGCTTGATCAGAGCCATGCCGCCGTCGTCGATCAATCCACCGTGCAGACCCAGATCGTTGCGATTACCCAGGGTGTCAAGAATGGCTGCCGGAATGGCGCCGATGCCGGTCTGCAGACAATCCCCGTCACGCACGAGGCTTGCCACTTGTTCGCCGATTCGGCGCGACAGTTCATCAATGGTCACAGGTGGCGCGTAATACGGCGTGCGCCCGGTCTCCAGCATCGTCGTGACAAGGTCTCGATCGACCGCGAGGCCACCCGCTGGAGCAACCATGGCGTCATTGACCTCGATGATGACAGCACGTGCCGACTGCATCGCAGCCTGTAAAAAGTCGACATTCGGACCGAAGCGCAGCTCACCGTGATGGTCGCGCGCAGCCTGTGTCAGCACAACATCAACCCCGTTCGCCAGATAGTCATACACGTGCCGCATATGCATCGGCTGGAAGTGCAATCTTGACGGCGCGGCACGACGCAGGGCAGGTGTCATGAAAAACGTCGTCTGTTCGAATGTGTGGTGCCACGCCGTGAAGTCCTCACCGTTATAACCAGCAATCGGGAACTGGATGAAGTGCAGATTCGCAGGTAGCTCGGTGGTCTTCAGCGCGCCGAGCAGACCGGTAGGTTCATTTGAACTGCCGGAGACAAAGATTCGATCACCGGACCGAAGGTGCGCCGTCAATGCTGTCATGGTTTTTTTACCCTTCCCTCACATTTTGTTCCGACGACTGTTGTTGTAACTCTAGTTGTTGCTCTAGTTGTGGTTATTGTTGTGGCTGTTCTTGTTGCATCTGGTCGCCAACCGCAGGGTCAGCGATTCTGCAACCAGCGGGCCATCATCACCCAGCTCAGCGCACCGACAATGAAGCCCGGTATCACCACCAGTGCGTGCCAATTCCATACATTACCGCCACCCCAGGGCACCAGCATCACCAGCCCGAGAATGGCGCCACTAGTCGCGGCCAGTTCGACGCCCTGACTGGGTGAGAGCGATGAACAGGCAAGCCCGCCACACACGCCCGCGATCAATGGGACCAACCACAGCGCAGCCAGTGGCGGCATGATCAGATACTGATTCAACAGCGCAGTCGCCAGAACTGCCGTAATCAGGCCGATCGCCGTGCGGATGAAGAGGAGAAGCTGATACATCAAGGCACTATAACAATCCGGATGCCGTACGGCGCTGGCGCGATGCTCGCTCAAGTCGCGATAATCCAGCCATGTCCGACTCGTCCGCCCTTGCTCTCTTTCACCCGACGATCCAGCGCTGGTTCGCCAGTCGCCATGCAGCGCCAACCACGGTGCAGGCACAGAGCTGGCCGGTCATCGCAAAGGGCGGCCACGCGCTGATCACTGCGCCCACCGGCAGCGGCAAGACGCTGACGGCATTTCTGTGGTCCATCAATCGCTTCCTGACTGGCGACCTCACTACCGGTCAAACGCGTGTGGTCTATGTTTCTCCACTCAAAGCCCTCAACAACGACATTCGCGTCAACCTCACCGAGCCATTGGTGGCATTGCGGGAAGATGTGGATCTCCCTCACATCACCGTCGGGGTTCGCTCTGGAGACACATCGACCACCGATCGACGACGGATGTTGCGGCAGCCACCGGATATCCTGATTACCACACCGGAAAGCCTGCACCTGATGCTCACCAACGTTCGCGGTCGTGCGTCGCTCGCCTCGGTTTGCTGTGTGATCATCGATGAAGTGCATGCGCTGGTGAACAACCGGCGCGGTGCGCAGCTCAGCGTTTGCATGGAACGCCTGACGCTCATTGCCGGTGAGTTTCAGCGCATCGCCCTGTCCGCCACGGTGCATCCCCTCGAGCTGGTGGCCACCTGGGTGGCTGCGTTCGACGCACAGCATCAACCGCGCCCGATCACGACGGTTGCGGTGAACACGGAAAAGAAGATCGACTTTCGTGTGCGATTCCCTGTTGAAGCGCGGCAGGCGGCGGCCGAAGGCAAAAAAATCTGGGAGCCGCTGGGTGATGAATTCGCCGCTCTCGTCGAACGTAATCGATCCACGTTGTTCTTTACCAACAGTCGAAGGCTCGCTGAAAAGATCACGCTTCGGATCAACGATTCTGCACGGTCGACCGTGGCTTACGCCCATCACGGCTCCCTGTCCCGGGAGATCAGAACCGAAGTCGAACAACGCCTGAAGGCGGGTGAGTTGCGTGCAATCGTCGCTACCAACTCGCTGGAGATGGGCATCGACATCGGCTCCCTCGATGAGGTGGTCATGGTGCAATCTCCGCCTGGCATCGCGCAGACCCTGCAACGCGTCGGTCGTGCCGGGCACCAGGTCGGTGCTACCAGCCGCGGCACGCTGTACCCGAGCCACTCCCGCGATCTCATCGATGCGGCAGTGCTGGCGCATGCGGTCCGGGATCGCGACCTTGAGCCAATCCGCCTGCAGCAGGCCCCTCTCGATATCCTGGTGCAGATCATCATATCCATGTGCGCCCATGAATCCTGGCACCTGCAGGCGCTGTTTGACGTCATCACCCGCGCGTCTGCCTATCGCCATTTGGACTACACGCTTTTCATGCTGGTGATCGACATGTTGTCCGGGCGTTTCGCCGGCGCTCGCCTGCGCGAACTGCGGCCACGGGTTCATCTTGATCACACAACGAATACCGTCAGCATCGCCAAAGGAGCGCTGTTCGCCATGTACTCGAGCGGTGGCAGCATCCCGGACCGCGGCTACTTCACGCTGCGTTTGTCCGATGGTGGCGCAGCCATCGGCGAACTGGATGAAGAGTTCGTCTGGGAAGCGACAATCGGCCAGTCTTTCACGCTGGGCACCCAAGGCTGGACCATCCAGCAGATCACCCACAACGACGTACTGGTACGACCGGCAGGCTCCTCCGCACCATCGCTCCCCTTCTGGCGCAGTGAGACCATCTTTCGCAACAACCATTTTTCCGAGCGGATTGGCAGATTTCTCGGGTCGGCCGAGCAGTTTCTGGCCCAGCGTGACCCGGCTGGTTTACAAGCTAGCATCGTGACATTGGGATTCGACGACAGCGGCGCAGAAGCACTCACCGATTTTCTGGTTTCACAACGGCGGGTCACCGGCGCCCCCCTGCCGGATCGTTATCATCTACTGATCGAGCTCGCCGCTGGTGGACCGGATGGTTATCGCGGACCAGACGCACCTCGCCAGCTGATCCTGCACACCCTCTGGGGAGGTGAACTGAATCAACCCTTTGCCCTGGCATTGCGCGCTGCACTTGGCAACGAAGGGTGGGAGAAGCCGGAAGTGTATGCGGACAACGATGCAGTAGTGGTGCAGTGCCGCGACTGGCCTGATGCAGCATTCATCCTCGGTCTCGTCACCGCCGACAATCTCACGCCGCTGCTGCGGGCATCGCTCGAGAGTTCCGGACATTTCGGTGCACGATTCAGGGAGAGCGCGCAACGCAGCCTGCTGCTCGCCAAGCCCCGATTCAACCAGCGACTGCCACTGTGGATGAGCCGCATGCAGGCGAAAAAGCTGCTGACTACCGTTAAACGATTCGAGGATTTTCCAGTACTGCTGGAAACCTGGCGGACCTGCCTGCAGGACGAATTTGATCTGGGGGCGTTGCGCAATCGTCTGCATGAACTGTCGAGTGGAGAAATTCGCTGGACTGCCGTGCGTACCAATGCACCCAGTCCTTTTGCCAGCAGTATTCGCTTCGAACAGATCAGCCCTTTGATGTATGGCACCGACGAACCGGAAGATCCTGGCGCCAGCGGTTTGCGACAGGACCTCATCGCCAGTGCCGTGGCTCACGCGGAACTCAGGCCGCAGTTGAGCAGGAGCAGCATCGACGCCTTTATCCACAAACGACAACGGCTGTTGCCTGGTTATGTGCCGACCGAAGCGGATGATCTCGAAGCCTGGGTTCGCGAACGTGTGCTGATGCAGGAGGTCGAGTGGTCGCAGCTGCTGGCGCTCTCCGGACTGTCTCCGAATGCCAGTGGCGTGCTGTTCCGGATTCAGTGCGATTCCAGGCGCTGGATCACTCATCGCGATTTTCTTTCAGTTTTTGCGCTACTTGCAGACCATGTAGAACCACTAATCTCAGGCACGGGTCTTGCCGATAAACAACACACACCGGCAGTGTTACATCTGGTGAATCTCTACATCGAAGTCCTGTCTTTCCATGGTCCGCTGACCAGGAGCGAGATTGAAACGCTGCTGCCCACCGTACCGGATGTATTGTGGCGAAACGACGCTCTGATCGCAGACGTCGTTATTGAGGGGAGCGCGGTTTCCCACTGGTGCGAACGCGACAACCTGGAAATTCTCTTCCGGTTACAGCGATCGAGACAGCGTTATGCGCTCGATCCCCTGCCAGCCAGAAAATTGCCAGCGTTTCTGGCCCGTTTACACGGTCTCGCACAATCACCTATCAGCAACGCTTTCGATCGACGCCTCGTTATCGGAGAACACCTGCAACGGCTTGCAGGTTTCACCGCGCCGGTGTCGGTATGGTTGGAAGATCTCCTGGCAGCACGCATTGGCGACGGCCCCGATGGTGAGCTGGCCGAGGTCATCGCTACGGAAGGACTGAATTGGCGAGGTAACGGCAACGAACGCGTACAGGTAGGCACCATTGAAGAAACGGACCTGTTCGGTCTCAAGGATCTGCCCGATGCCGACGCCTTGCGCCTGTTTGCTGCTTTTCGGGATCCCAGCGCCCGTTATTCCTTCAACCAGATCAGCGACGAAAGCCAGCAACCCGTCGAAACACTGAACCAGCAGTGGTGGCATGCAGTGTGGGCCGGGTGGCTTGCCACCGATGAATGGAGCTCGCTTCAACAAGCCGCCCGACGCAAATTCCAACTCACTGATGTGCCATCTGGCACCACCGTATCAACAATGCGCCGACGCGCGCGTGGAATCGCCATCGGCTGGCCCGGTAGCTGGCGCCTGTTGCACAGATCCAGCAGCGACAGCCCCATGCGCGAATTCGAGGACGCCAAGAGTCGTGTGCGTATCCTGCTCGATCGATACGGATTCGCGAATCGCGAACTGGTCACTCGAGAAGGTCAGTCGTGGAGTGCATGCTTTCGCGCACTTCGTGTGATGGAGCTGGCTGGCGAAGTGTCCGGTGGCTTGTTTTTCCAGGGACTCTCGGGGCCGCAATTTGCGCTGCCATCGACCCTGCATCGCTTGCGCGAACCGATGCCGTCGACGGCGGTCTGGTGGGTCAACGCGACCGACTGTGCTTCCCCCTGTGGGCTCGGCCTCGCCTGGCCGGAACTGCCCCAACGTCGCAGCGCCAACTATCTGGCGTTCATCGGCGAGGATCTGGCACTGGTGGTCGAAAACGGCGGCAAGTCACTGCGCTTTCTGATCTCACCGGAGCACCCCTCGACTGACGAGGTACTGGCGGTGCTGGTCCACATCGCGCGAGGGCGTAGACGTTTCGAAGTTCATTCCATCAACGACGCACACGCCACCGACAGCCCCTGGCTCGTTCCACTGGATCGGATACTGCGAGTGCAGGCCGACCACAAACGCGTTGAACTCGAGGCGCGTGAGACACCCACGGCCCGGCGCTGACCGCAAACCGCCTTTGGTCCGGTGAAAGGCGAACTGGCCAACGTTCTGATCGCCGATCCGCTGCTAGACTTTCCGCATAAGTCTCAAGAACAGGATGTTCGCTTGCGTATTGCTGCCTTTTTCAAGGACACCCGAAATCGCGCCTTTGTGGCAGCAGTCATGGGTGCGCAGGATTGGCGCTATATCCAGTGTGAAACCCTTGCCCAGTTCGCGGCGCTGTGTGCCAGTGTCAATCCGCCCGAATTGCTCATCAGTGATGATCTTGCCTCGCTGCTGGTGGCTGGCGGTTCGGACAGCTATCGCCTTTATATTGGCGAGCCTCGCGAATTGCCACCGGGTGTCAGTCATGTAACGCCCGATGACGCGGCGGAGCTGCGCAACTGCATTACGACCTCAACCAGCGTCGCCAGACTGCGGCAGCAGTTCAGTCACGTTGAAAAGCTTGAGCCGATCACGCGCCTGCCCCGTCATGCGGAAGTGCTGGAACAGGCGCGTCGTCATCAAGGCGTAAGTGTCGGGTTGGTTGTCATACAACTGGATCATGGTGAATTCCTGTACTCCGACCTTGATCCCATCAGCAAGACCGACCTGCTCGGGCATCTGGCGGACTTCCTGCAGGCGCAGCTAGGCGCTGGTGAGCAGCTAGGTTTTTTTGACGCAACCTGCTTCCTGGTACTGTTGCCTTCTGCAACAGAGCCAACCGCTTACGCGTGTGCAACCAAACTCGTTGAAGCATTTCGCCCGGGTATCGCTTATCGAGGCGGCACACTGCACGTCAGTGCCAGCGCCGGATTCTGTGTGGAATCACGGTGTAATGATCCTGAGCGCCTCTGGCACGCCGCATGGGCCGCCAAGGCACTTGCCGCAAGCCAAGGTGGGGACCGTGTCATCGGTGCGCCGCAATCGGCTCTCGGCTCGCGCATTCCCCAGGCGCTTCAACGAGAAGAATTTTCGCTGCTGCTGCAAGCCCAATGGACCGCCGATGGTGAGCACATGACCGGCGTTGAAACCCTGCTGCGCTGGCAGGGCATGGAAGTCGGTGAGCTCGCGCCCAGTCACTTCATTCCCATCGCCGAACAGGCGGGTCAGATGGCTCGTATCGGTGATTGGGTCATCGAAAAAACCTGCCGCGAAGCATCCACCTGGTTCGAAAATCTGCTGCAGCCCATCATCCTTGCCATCAACGCTTCTCCCCAACAGTTCGAAAAAGGCGTCATCAACCAGCAGATCGAAAGACTGACCAACGACCGCTGGATGAATCCAGCCATGCTAGAGCTGGAACTTTCGCACGAGCACCTGTTGTATCTGGTCGATAACCAGCGGACCAACCTCTACAAGTTGCGGGATCTTGGTGTGCGTTTTGCCATCGATGGCCTCGGTTCCGGATTGATCGAAGCGGACAAACTGCTACGTTGTCCGGCCGATACCCTGAAGCTGGATCGCTCGCTGATCGCCAGAATCGATGTCGACTCCGCAGCGACCGCCTTGGCCGCCGAGCTGTGTCAGCTCAGCCAGCGATTCAATCTGCGCACGGTCGGTGTTGGTGTGGAAACAGAATCACAACTCAAGGTATTGCGCGAGATTGGCTGCTCGGAAGTGCAAGGCTATCTGCTGTCGATGCCGGCGCCTCTGGAAGGTTTTCAGTCCTACCTCGCACGACGATTCAACGCCACAAAGACCGGCACCTGAAACCAATCCGAGTCCGGATTTCCGTTACCTTTCTTAAACAGGGAGTTGTTGCACAAGGTATCGCGCCGCGCCTGCAAGCCCCGGCATCTCATCCAGCACCAGATACAGCGGAATCTGACGGACTACTTCCGTCAGCATGCCGCGTTCGTCGAACCGTCTGCGCAGCGGACTGCCAACCGCAAAGTCCACAAGCCTCGGTACGATGCCACCACCGACATAGACTCCGCCAGTCGCCATCGTCGTCACTGCAAGACTTCCGGCTGCGGTTCCGAGAAAACCAAAAAAGAGCTCCAGTGTCTGATGGCAGATCGGATCTGCAACGTCGACGCCTGCCGCGCTGATCTGCGCTGCAGACAAGTCGCTCGGCTGTACTCCCCAGACTTCACATAGTGCAGCGTAGAGGTTGACCAGACCCGGACCGCTCAATACGGCTTCCCAGCACACATGGGGAACGCGCCTTGACAAGGCAGCCCACAGTTCCACCTCCAGCGCATTGGTAACCGCGAGATCAGCATGGCCACCTTCACTGGGGAACACACGATACTGTCCAGCGATTGGCATGAGGGTGGCCATTCCGCAGCCACTACCGGGACCGATCAGCGCTTTCACGCCATGCTCGGAGGTCGATGGTTCACCACCGACCTGGCGCAGGCTGCGCAAGTGCGGGACCGAATGCGCAAGCGCAACAAAATCATTCACCAGATACACACGGGACGACAGCTCACGGCTGAGTTCAGCGCTATCGAACACCGCCCCATGGTTGGTGATGCGTGCACGCCCATCCCGAATGGGACCAGCCACTGCGAGGCAAATCCGGTTCGGCACTTCGACAGCGAGCAATGCCAACGCTTGGGTAATCAGTTCAAAAGCGGAGTTCATCTCCTGCGTCGCAAGGACTACCGACCGGGTCAGTTCGCCTTGCACATCGGCCAGAGCAAAGCGCGCGTGCGTGCCGCCAATGTCCGCGACCAGTGACATCATGGCAAGAGCCTGGCTTCACGCATGAGCGCAAAGTGCCGGGCAAACATGCGCCCGGTATCGATACACCCGGCAAACCCATGCTCACGAATCTTGATCGTGCTGAGCAGCGTCGTTGCGCCGCTGATCGTGCCAAATACTGCGTCTGCAAATTCCCACGATGATCCCACCAGCTCAGTCAGGCTGTAAGGACGCAGGCGATGTTCCTTGATCACTCTTTTCCACAAGTCATCGTATAACGGCATCTCCAGGCGCAGGTGACGCTTCTCGGCCGGTCCGTTCGACACCCCCAGGCCGCTCATCAACTCCGGCCACAGCGAGGTCCACTCCAGAACATCACCATTGGTGACATTGTAGGTTTCATTTCGAGCCCGTTTGGAATGGCCCGCCCAGAGGATGGCCTCGGCCAGGAGATCAGCGTCGGTCGCTTCCGTGACAAAGCCGCTGCCACCTGGATACCCAGCCGGCTTTCCAAGGGCTCGCATCAACGTCGCGTAGACACCAATAGCTGCCACCATGTTCATGGGGCTGCCAACAGCGAGCCCACAGACGATCTGCGGTCGAACGATGGTGAAGTGCCAGTCGGCGCGCTGCTGCCGCTCGCGCACCATGTCTTCCTGGTTCCAGTAAAAATTTGCTCCCGGTGGCCGCGGCAGTGACTCCTTGCCAGGCAGCGCCATCGCCCGGTAATGCGCAGCATAGGCCTTGGTACCCTGTAATACCGTCAGGTGCCGACTCGGCGTAACAAAGTCGAGCACGTTGGCCAACATTTCCGTGTTGATCCGGATCTGCTCATCATCCTTCCAGCCGGCAATCAGGGTTGGCTGCTCAAAGAGTGCGCAATAAACGATGTGCGTGACCTCTTGCAGCGCTCGAAATTTCGCCGCACAGGCGTCACGCTTCCGGAGATCAACCCGGAGCCAGTCGGCGCGTGTAACGAAATCAGGCGCCCGCCGGCTCACCGCCGTTATTTTTATGTCTTCGGTCAACTCGAGCGCGTTAATCACCGCCCGCCCTACCAGGCCCAGACCACCAATCACCAGATAATGTTTCATTGCGCCATTCTCGACGATGACTGGACCTTACGCAAAGCGCTTGGACCTTACGCAAAGCGCTCAACACAGACATCAAGGTGGGTGTAGATCAATGACGGGATGGGCTATCGTTGACCCATGAACATTCCTTTGCGACGCGCGCTCAAGATCTCCTTCCAAGTGCTGTTGACCGGCTGGTTGGCAGGTGCCTGCGTAAACACGCTTGCCACCGCCAAAGCCATACATCTGGGCCTGGCAGGTGAACCTGCCACCCTTGACCCACATCGGTACAATCTGCGCGTCGAAGAGTCCGTGCTGGGCGATCTGTTTCTCGGCCTGACGACGTTCAGCGCTGAAGGCAAGATCATGCCTGGCGCAGCCACCAACTGGGAGACGAGTGATGACGGTCTGACCTGGACCTTTCATCTTCGTGCGGATGGACGCTGGTCGGACGGTAAACCGGTTACCGCGCACGACTTCGTCTACGCCTTCCGCCGCCTGCTCGATCCGAAAACCGCCGCGAGCCTCGCTTACTTCATGTACCCCCTGAAAAACGCTGAAGCCGTCAGCAAGGGAAAGATTCCGGTGGATGCCGTCGGCGCGCGAGCCATCAATGACCTGACCCTTGAGCTGACTCTTGGACTGCCGTATCCGCACCTGCCGGAACGCCTGCTTTATCCAACCGCCTTTCCCGTGCCCAAACATGTTATCGACAACGTCTCAGACGCGTGGATCAAACCCGAGCACTGGGTGTCCAACGGCGCCTACAGCTTGCGCGACTGGAAGCCCCAACAACACATCGAACTGGCGCCGAACCCACATTTCACGCCTGCGCCGGCAACGACGACAGTCTTCTATCACAGCCTCGCCAATGGCCAAAATGCCTATAACCGCTATCGTGCCGGTGACATGGATGCGATAACCGGATTTCCTGCCGGTGAATTGGCTAATCTGAGCACGACCCGCGCCACGGAGTTACGACTGTCGCCACAACTATCGATGATGTATCTCGTTTTTAATACACGACGACCACCATTCAACGACGCCCGCGTCCGCAAGGCGCTGTCGATGGTCGTCGAACCTTCCATCCTGACCGACAAGGTGCTTCGTTCAGGCGATGTAGCCGCAACTTCCTTTGTGCCGCCGATGGTCGCCAACTACGACCATCCTGCACTCCAGCATGCAGCCATACCGCTTCGTGAACGTCAGGTTCAGGCACGGGCGTTGCTGACTGCGGCTGGTTATGGTCCCAACAAGCCACTCAACGTCGAGCTGCGTTATGCCACCGGTACCGACGGTAAAAAAGCCAATCTGGCCACTGCTGCTTTCTGGCAGCAGCTCGGCGTGAAGGTTCAACTCCACCAGACGGAACTCAAGGTTCATTACGGTGATCTGCGTCAAGGTGATTTCATGGTCGCCCAGGCCGGATGGTTGGGAGAGAGCAATCCCGAACACTATCTTGGCCTGCTGCACGGCAGCACCGGCGATACCAACTACGGCGGTTACAACAACCCGGCAGTGGACAAACTGCTGAACAAAGCACGAGAGCAGAAGGACATTCCAGCCCGACACGCGTTGCTGCGTGACGCTGAGATCCTGGCGATGCGGGACTATCCGGTGATGCCACTTTTCGCGCTCACCGCGCGACGCCTGGTACGGCCAGGTCTGCGCGGCTGGTATGACAATCCGCGCGACGCTCATCCGGCGCGTTTTCTGCAGCGCTGATCCGGCATGCGCTTGATGGTCTACCGATTGGCCTCCATTGGCCTGACCTTTGTCGTTATCGTTACGCTGATCTTCGTTCTGCTTCGATTGACGCCGGGCGGTCCCTTTGATGGCGAGCGTGCTTTACCACCCGAGGTCGAAGCCAATCTGCGCGCGGCTTACCATCTGGATAAACCGCTGGTGGAGCAATACGGACGTTATCTGATGAGTCTGTTGCAGGGCGATCTGGGGCCTTCCTTCCGGCAAAAA
>JAYSTS010000182.1:0-5506 GCA_043719475.1 Gammaproteobacteria bacterium
GGACTCTTGTGGGAGCGGTCTCCTGACCGCGATTGTTGGGATCATCGAAGATCGCGATCAGGAGATCGCTCCCACAAAGTCACGGAACCAACGGTTCGCGATCGGGAGAATCTCCCACAGGGTGCATTTACTCGACGTCTCATGACTGGATCTGCCAACTTCATGGGTTGTGACCTTACGGTTCGATTTCCGCTGCAATACCGACCTTCTCTCCAGTCAATTCGCCAGTCAATCGTTCCGCAGCTCTTAAATACCCTGCGCAGCATTTTCGGTGGCGTAATTTTTGTGCAATCGAGGTTAGGTCCAGGCGCGGAACTCGCCGCAGGGAGGGTTTATCGGCTCTTCAGGTCGTCCAGAAAACGCAGGGCAACACGAGCCAGATCGATCCTGTCCTGTAACGTTAGCATGACACTTTGAGCGACTACAGTTGGCAAGCCCAGTGTACCGTGCAGCGCCCTGTCAGCCTCATCGAGGATAAAGCCGTCCAGCAGGCCAGCGTAGTGGCTGGCGACCTGAGCTGCAGTGGCCGGTACCTTGAGCTCTGCCATCATCTTGGCAGTTGGTCCTTTGATGGCCGTACCACCGACAATCGGCGATACCGCAACCACAGGCACTTTCGATATCGCCTCTCGCATGCCGGGGACAGCGAGCACCGGGTCGACTGAAACAAAGGGGTTGGACGGGCAGATGATCACGCCGTCGCACCCATCAAGCCATTCCAGAATGGCCGGCGCCGGGCGAGCCTGTTCGATACCGGCAAAACGAAAACCGGTCACCACGGGTGCGCAACGATCCCGGACGAAATAGTGTTGAAACGCGAGCGGGCCATCGTTGGTGTCAACGATCGTACGAACTGGCGAATCGGTCATCGGTACAAAACGATGCGAAATTCCAAGCCGAGCCGCCAGTTCCGTCGTGACCTCGGACAGCGTTGCCCCCTGCTTCAATCGTTGGGTGCGGTGGATGTGCAGGGCGAGATCACGATCACCGAGTTTGAACCAAGCCTCGCCGCCGAGTGCACTCAGCGTCTCGAGGAAATTCCAGCTCTCGTCGCCTCGCCCCCAGCCCAATACCTTGTTCGACAGATCAGCCAGCGTATAGGTAAGCGTGTCGATATCGGGACAAATGGTCAGTCCGAGATGCTCGAAGTCATCACCGGTATTGACGACAAACAGGACTTCGTCGGGGGACAGGACGTGCGCAAGACCCAATGCCAGTTTGGCGCCACCGACACCACCGGTGATGGCCAGATACCGTCCCATCAGCGGAACAGGTCTTCTTCAAGCGGGCGATTGATGAGGCTGGCGGTGTCCCGTGTGTCGTCAGCGGGCAGGCCGCGAACCAGCACTGCGGGCAGGCGTTCGATCGTTTCACCCATCATCAGCGTCGCCGCAGTAGCGATCGCATCGGCGCGGTTGATGAGAGTGACCTTCAGTTCTCGGCCAAAGATATCCTGTCCACCTCGATGATCCTGCAGTACACGTACACCCGCAGAGCCGATGGCCGACCCGATCGTACCGAGGCGCCAGGGTCGGTTGTGAGAATCGGTGATGACGACGGCAAGTTTGCGACCCACGGCCTTCATCAGGTCCTCGCGTAGTCTTGCTGCGGAGGCATCCGGATCGACCGGCAACAGCAGTGCGGACTCGCCGGCACTGTGATCGATATTCGACTGATCGATGCCCGCATTGGCACCGACGAACCCGAGTTTGTGACGAACGATCAATGCACCGGGTCGCTTGCGCAGGATGTCAGTACTCTCATCGAGAATCAGTTGAACCATGCGCGGGTCTTTTTCTGACTCAAGACCGAGCGCTTCGGCTTCTGCACTGGCCGTCACGTCGGACAGCTTGATCTGTCGTCCCTCGGCTTTGGAGACGATCTTCTGCGCGAGACAGAAGATATCGCCATCGACCAGTTCGATACCCAGTTCGCCGATGGTATTGAGCAGCAGGGTGGCGAGGTCATCACCCGGCTGAACCATCGGCAACCCTTCCAGTGCGATGACGTGCATCGGCATGTCAGTGATCCGATTGACCGACGATCTTGATGCCAGCGTGCGACAGGATGCCTGAACGGTTGATCTGGATCAGGATCGACGTCAGGGCTTCGGCTGCGGCGGAGTTTTCGATGGGGCCTGCATGCCAACCTCGCATACCGGCTTCCGTGATCAACTCAACCACACGTTCGCGCGCCGCTTTTTTGTTGCCTGCGACCAGAACATCACATTCGATCTGCACGTCTTCCTGCAACAGGTGCGCCGCGATGTTCTGAAATGCGGTAACCACCGAAACGTTCTCTCCGAGGAACAGCTGCGCGCGTTTGCCTGCGCTGCCCTCAGGCGGCAGCTGCACGGTGCCAACCTTGGGCGGAACGAGCGGTACCGTCACGTCGATCAGGATCTTGCCTTGCAGGTGTTCCTTCACGGAACCTAAGGTGGAGAGTTGGTGTTCGGCAGGGACGGTGAGCACGACGATGTCGCCCGCTGCGGCAGCCGCACTATTTTCCATGGCTTCTGCCGGAGTCTGCGGGCTGATTTTTTTCAGCGCTTCGACTGCCGCCTGGGCCTTCTCCATCGTGCGAGAGCCGATGACAATCTTGTAACCCGCCTTTGACCAGCGAATGGCGAGGCCAGTACCGAGATCACCGGTACCACCCAGAATGGCAATTGTTTCTTTGGCCATGGAATCCTCTGTCAGCGAAAAGCGCGGGATTATGCCCGTGTGGGCCAGATACGGCTATGGGTGCCAGACTTCAGCCGGTTTGCCCTGTGCCATCGCAGCGAGCGACCACACCTCAAGTCGCCATGGCGTGAGCTTGAGCGCGCCAAAGCTCGCATCTTCATGGGATGGCCAGAACAGGGCGGGGTCATAACCGACCGGTTCAGGCGTGGTCTTGAGCAGTTTCCACAGCCATGCCCTGGTTTCCAGATCATCCTGCCACTCAGCTTTGCAGTCGATCATGGTCTGTTCGTGTTTCGGATCCCAGTAAGTCAGGGAAACATAGGGGTTGGCCAACAGATGTTTGGCCTTGTGGGAGTGTCTACCGGTGGCGATCCAGCCGGTTGCGCCATCCCAGACCGGGTGCAGCATCCGGGAGCGTGGCCGACCTTGGGTATCCACCGTCGCAACCGTACACCAGACGATACGCGTCGTGATCTCGTGGAATTTGGCTTCCAGGTCCTTGAACTGAGTGGTCATCAAACATCTCCTGTAGGAGATCGGGATTGTGCGGACTTCCTGGCCTTCGGTCGAGAGACACTGAGACATATCTGGTGTCGCAACTGCTGAACTATGATGGCGCAGACTCTTACCAAGAGTCTGCGTTCGGTCCCATTGGCGTTAGTTAACCCAAGCCAACCAGGCTTGAAGGAGAGCACTTGATGACAGAACAACGAACAGTCGTCGTGACTGGGGCTGGAAGTGGAATCGGTCGCGCCACCGCGCTGCGATTTGTGCAAGCCGGATTCAATGTAATCGCCAATGGCCGACGCCAGTCAGCACTCGATGAGACCAAAACAATGGCTGGCGAGCATGCTCACCGCATCAGTACCGTGAGTGGTGACGTCGGTCTTGAAAGTACGGCCCGGTTGCTCGTGCAGCGAGCCTGTGATCGCGGTGGTTTTGGCTGGCTTGTCAACAATGCCGGTGTTGGCTGGAACTATGGAATAACGAACCCGGGTTCCATGTCAGCGTTGAAGGACACCTCCGCCGAACAGTGGCGGGAGGTGCTACGTATCAACCTGGATTCGGTGTATTTCCTGTGTCATGCGGCGCTCCAGCATTTTTGCACGCAAGGCAGCGGGAGCATCGTCAACGTATCGAGCGGCGGTGGTCTCAAGGGGATGGACGATGCACATACCTATGCCACGGCGAAAGCCGGCATCGTCAACCTCACGCGTTCGCTGGCCAAGGCCTATGGGCGCTTTGGTGTGCGCAGCAATGTGATTGCACCGGGTTTTGTGGATACCGACATGGTGAGCTCGGTGCTCGATTCCGAGCTCAATCCGTTTACCAATGAGGCGACGAGATACCTGGTTTCCCCCATGGGACGTGCCGGTACTGCGCAAGAGGTTGCCGATGCGATCTACTTCCTGGGCGTCGATGCGACCTACTGCAACGGCGCCATACTTTCTGTCGACGGAGGATCACTCGCATGAGCTGGCAACACATTTCACCTGGCCAGCTGGATTGGCAGCCGATGGTTCCGGGCATGCAGCGACAATCACTGCTCAGCGACCCGTTTCCGGTATCGGCGATCCGTTTGAGTCCGGGGATCAACGCCGATTTCATCGGCTTTGCGCTGGTGCAGACAGGCACTGCGGTACTCGCCGATGGCACCCGCTTGGGTCGTGGTGATCTCGTCTGGCGCAGGCGTGCGCTGAAAATTACTGCGGGTGCATCTGGCTGCTCGTGGTCTCAACTTGATTTGCCAGTGATCCTGCAACCGGAAAGCACTTCGCTGCACATCGCCTGCGATGCAAAACCGTGGTTGGAATTCGTCGATCCGGTGGGTCGACCGACTCAGCCTGTACAAGTGCTTCTCGAAGGAGAACTGTCTGCCTTGCGGACACGATTTGTTCCCAGCTATACGGCTGGGGAACACTGGCACGACTACGACACGCTCTATTTCATCATGGCAGGTGACATGCGCTTCGGATTTGAAGGGCAGTACTACACCGGCGATATTCGCCAGGTGAAGGGAGGCTACAGTTATGGGCCCGAAGAGCCTGGACCTGACGGCGTGGAGTTTGTCCTGTTCAGCTGCGGCGGTCCGGTAAACCTGCATTGGGCAGATCTCGACGCATCACCGCATGGTGCACTGCAGCCTGGATCCCGCTGATCTTGCTTGCCCTCTACCTTCCGGCGCGCGATTGGGCGATGTAAACCCTGGCGCGTTTGGCCTTGTTGATACAACTGGGGAAGCGCTCGATCAACTGCTGGCCCTTGGCAGCCGCGATCAGGCTGGCAGCCTTGGTGTAGCTGACGGTGCCATCAAGCCCCTGCGCCTTGGCCAGATCCAGTTCTTTCCAGGCAGCATCGACCAGATTGTCACATTGCACTCTGCCGTTCATGCGGCCTGCACAGGCCTGGAGCGAACTCAACGCGGCGACCAGCATCAACATCTTGAGAGTCTGCATTGAGCTGATGTGGTAGGGCATGGTGCGAAGTCCTGAGTCACGAAGTCGGGTCATTTAAACACAGTCAGACGGGCCACACGGCACCTGGTGGCGCAGGCGGTGACCCTGGAACGGGCCGGCGTCTTCAAGCTCAAGGGACGAGCCGAGTCGGTGACCGCGTATCGGGTCAGAAGGTCTTGCCACTCCAGGCAGTCAAGGTGCTGGTACTCGGTAGTTTTGAAGCTAGGAGCCTGTCGGACTTGAGACTGATCTACTGCGCCGGTGGGACGAGCGGTCCATTTTTCCCCGCTTTTTCGTTGCCCCGTATTTCCTCCGGAAAAGCCCACTACGCGCCTCAAAATCGTGAAAAACTGTCCTCGCTCTCCC
>JAYSTS010000183.1:0-5503 GCA_043719475.1 Gammaproteobacteria bacterium
TTTGATCCAACCCTGGGCACGGGCAATACGGAGGAGGCAACCAGCGGGCTGAAGTACCTGTTCGTCTTTGGTCCGGCAACGGGCTTCTTCCTGTGTGGCCTGATTGCGTGGAATTACCCGCTGACCGAAGGCAAACAACGTGAGTTGCGTGATGCCATCGAGCAGGATCGCGCAACGCGTGTAACCGTGTAGGAGCTTGTGGGAGCGGTCGCGGTACTTGTGGGAGCGGTCTCCCGACCGCGATCTGGGTGAATGAACTCGACAGTCAGGAGACCGCACAAGAGGCTCCCACAGGAGTCCTCTTACAAGAGATCGCGACTACTGACCCTGCCAATTTGGTGAGCGTTTCTCCGCGAATGCACGTGGACCTTCCAGCGCGTCTGCACTCTGGCGACGAGACAATTCCCACTCGTATTGAGCGGCGTGAGCTTCGTGCAGGGGCTTGTCAAGCCCGCGCATGGCCGCTTCCTTGGTGGCACGCACGGCCAGAGGCGCACAACGCAGGATGTCCCGCACCCACTCATCAACGGTGGCATCGAGATCTGGGGCGAGGACAACCTGATTGACCAGCCCGAGTTCATAGGCGCGAGCGGCGCTCATGTGCCGACCCGTCAGCAGGTAACCCATGGCCACCTTGAGGCCGATCTGTCGCGGTAGTCGATGCACACCGACACCTGCAGCGAGCAAGCCGCGTCGAGGCTCCGGCAGTCCCAGTTCAGCATGCTCGGCGGCAACGATGATGTCGCAGCCCAGCGCCAGTTCCAGTCCACCGCCGAGCGCAAAGCCGTTGACTTTGGCGATCACCGGTTTCGGAAAATACCACCGTTCGTTCAGCGGTGTGGTTTCATGGAGGAGTTTCTGCCAGTGCGCCTTCTGCTCGCTGGATGCATCTCGCTCTATGGCACGATGTTTGAGATCTGCACCGGCACAAAACGCCTTGTCGCCAGCGCCGGTGACGATAGCGATCCAGATGTCGTCGTTGCGCTCGACTTCATCAAAGTGCTGCGACAGTGACCACCGCAAATCTGGGTTGAGTGCGTTCATGGCATCGGGGCGATTCAGCGTGATCGTCGCCACGTGGCCGTTTACCTCAAAATTCGTTACGTCGCTCATCGCTAACCAGTCCACCGGGGTTCAGGGGAATCCTAACATGTGGTAACGCGCACCCAACGCGCCCTCGACTATTCAAACGTGTCTGCCATTTCGCGCGTCAAATGCCGATAATTCAGAAGTGGAAGTCTAAAATCGATGGGGGGGCAAGGTGATGGAACTTGAAACCGTATTCGGAGTAGCCAGTCAGCTGGCAATGATTGGGTGGTTGGTGCTGGCTGCAACACCGTATCGATATGCGATAGCGAAGACGATCGCGGTGGGTGTGGGGTTGGTGTTAGCCACTGTTTATACGGCGCTGATGGGAACCTTCTGGGGACAAGGGCAGGGTGGCTTCGACAGCTTGGCTGGCGTGCAGGCATTGTTTGCACATCCAGGTCTGCTACTCGGTGGGTGGATTCACTACCTGGCGTTTGATCTCCTGGTCGGCACCTGGGAACGAGAACAGGCCGCTGCCATCGGACTGTCCCGTTGGCTGCTGGTGCCCTGTTTGTTCCTGACCTTCATGTTTGGTCCGGTGGGTTGGCTGCTGTTCATGGCGATACGGTTCGTACGCACGTCGATGCTGTCTCGAACAGTCGCAGCGGCTGGGTGAAAACTATGACGGAGAACTTTCCAGGGTTTGGCATTTACGCAGAGCTCAGGCGTCGACAGCCAGTGCTTGCGAGTACTGCGTTGGTGTTCCTGCTCGCCATGGTACCGACGTTGCTGGCAATGTCGTTCGATACGCGCACGGTCAATGATGTCAACGTCTGGGTAAAACCCACCAAGTTTCTGCTGTCTCTCGCCGTGTATTACACAACGGTCGGTTGGTATTTCGGTTATTTGTTGCCTGACGTGCAACAGACGCGAGTTGCACGTTTCATCATCTGGTCAACCATTGTCGTTGGCGTAGCCGAAATGCTCTGGCTGGTACTCGCAGCCGTGGCGGGGGTACCTGCGCATTTCAATCGGGCGTCGATCGTGTGGTCGATTGCCTATCCCGTTGCCGGGGTGGGTGCGACAGTGTTGTTGATCGGGATGTTCTTGCAGGCACGCCTCATAACCCGTCATGCGTTGCCAGATGTGTCGCCCCTGTTTCGACTGGGTGTTCTGGCCGGTACCTACGTTGCCTGTGCATCAACGTTGTTGACTGCATATTTCCTGGCCGCGGGCACGGGTCACTGGGTAGGTGGTACATCGTCCGATTTGAATGGACTCACGATGTTTGGCTGGTCACGCGATGGAGGCGACCTTCGAGTTCCACACTTCTGGGCGTTACATGCACATCAACTGGTGCCGTTGTTGGTGTGGGTGTTCGTGGAAAAGCTGGGCTGGGTGAAGGCGAGGGGTGGTGTTTTTTTGATTGTTATGACGTACGTTGGATTCGTCGCTGCGGTTTTTGCACAGGCGTTGAGTGGCCAGTCGTTTCCGTTTGGATCCAGTGAGTACTGAATCCATGCGGTGGTTCTTCTGTCTGGACCGCGTGCCAGGTTTCCCAGCAAGAGGGATTTGATGCGCTGCGTCGTCTGCGAGATAGCGACGTGTGGTTTTTTCCTTAATGTCGATCAACGCGACTACTGGCGATGTCCGAGGTGTCTGGCCACGTTTCTCGATCCCTCACAATTTCCGTCACCAGAGATCGAACACAGTCAGTACCGGTTGCATCGGAATGATCCTCGCGATGCAGGCTATCGAGCCTTTCTTGATCGAGTGGCCAAACCGTTGTTGGCACGCTTGTCACCGGCCAGTCGAGGACTGGACTTCGGTTGCGGCCCCGGTCCGGTGTTGGCCGCAATGCTTCGTGAAGCGGGGCACACCGTTGCGATCTTCGATCCATTTTTCCATCCGGATCAAGACGCGCTGAGCGACACGTACGATTTCATCACGTGTACCGAGGTGGCGGAACACTTCCATCGTCCAGCAGAGGCATTCAGGCAGCTGGATGGCATGCTGAAACCGGGCGGGTGGCTCGCTGTGATGACCACGTTACAGGTCGATGATGCGGAATTTGCCAACTGGCACTATCGTCGTGATCCCACACACGTGGTGTTCTATCGGCAAGTCACGCTGCAAACCATCGCGAGCCGATTCGGCTGGGACTATGAATATGCAGGGCACAACACGTCCCTGATGTTCAAACCCTTGTGATCCCCAGGCGGCCCAGGGTTCACGTATGATCGGCCACATCAGCACCATTACAGGAGCACACACATGGCGGTACAGGGATTGAGAAATCTGGGGCGATCCGGTCTTCGAGTGTCACCACTTTGTCTGGGTGCGATGAACTTTGGCAATGATGGCTTTGGTTGTGATGAGGCCGCCTCGATCGCAATCATTCACGCTTACCTCGATGCCGGGCACAACTTCATCGACACCGCCAATGTGTACTCCGCGACCCGGTCGGAATCGATTATTGGCAAGGCCCTGAAAGGTCGTCGAGACGCGGTAGTCATCGCGACCAAGGCGGCTTCACCACTCGGCCCAGGGCCGTTTGATTCGGGCACCAGTCGAAAGCATGTGGTGAAAGCCTGTAACGACAGCCTGGGTCGTCTGGATACGGACACTATCGATCTGTATCAGATGCATCGGTATGACGAGACGACGCCACTTGAAGAAACACTCAGCACACTGAATGACCTCGTGCGGCAGGGCAAGGTACGTTATATCGGCGTCTCGAACTGGACCGCGTCGCAGATCGTCGAAGCCTGCGGGATCATCGCCGCGAAGGGCTGGGAGCCACTGGTCAGCCTGCAACCGCAGTACAACATCCTGGTCCGGGACATTGAAGTGGAGATCCTGCCGGCTTGTCAGAAGTTCGGTCTCGGCATCATTCCCTGGAGTCCACTGGCAAGCGGCATGCTGACCGGCAAGTACAAACCTGGCGAAGAGCCGGAGCAGGGTTCACGGTTTGCGGCACCAGGCCCGTTTCAAAAAATCTGGCGCACACGTTCGTTGAGTGAACGCAATCATGCCGTGGTCGCTGTCGTACTCGAAGAAGCCGCCAAGCTGGGCGTATCGCCGATTCAGTTTTCACTGGCGTGGAATCTGGCGCGTCCGGGTGTGGTCGCACCGATCATCGGGCCGAAGAGTGTTGCGCAACTTGAAGCGAATCTGGCCGCCATTGATGTGAATGTACCGGCTGATGCCATCGAGCGGATAGATGCCGTTAGTGAACCCCATCTGCCGTACCCACATGACTTCCTGCGCATGGCGCGTCAGATGTCGGCGATGATGGTGGCGCAGAACAAGCCGGCGCGTTGATAGATCTGGAGTCCGTTTCACAGCTGTCCTGAATGAGTTGTAGCAGTCTCCTGTGGGAGCGGTCTCCCGACTGTCGATTGTCGGTGTCATCGAAGATCGCGATCAGGAGATCACTCCCACAACAGGGCGCATCGTCCCGCAGCAAGGGCGGCATCGGGTGATTTGTGGGAGCGGTCTCCGACCGCGAAATCAGACGAGGTGCTGGATCAAGTCGTTCTACTGGGCCACTGAAATAGGCGTCGGGACGATTCTGGTGACCACGATTCCCTTGACGTCGAGCAGGGCTGGAATGCGTGGGGCGAGGGTCTTCTTCCAGAAGTCAGATTCATACACCGCAGCGTATTGAGCAGCTCGTTGTTCCTCGCTGGCGAATCGACGCATCCAGATATAAACAGATTCATCGGTCTCGCCACGGAATGAGCCGGTGATCACCATGCCCTTGGACACCTGGAACGGAATGATCTCGTCTTCCATCATGCGAATGAATTCAGACTGTTTGCCCGGCAGGACGGTGTATTGACGCAGTTCATAGAATGCCATTGATTTAGCTCCCTTAAGTTGGTTGTGTTGATGATCCGAGGCGTGACTACGCGTCACGGTTGCATACGATACTGCTGAAGTGGGTGTATTTGGTCAAGACGGTTCAGCTGCCAAACAGCGTGGTAAGCATGATGTCTACGCTCGTAGAGTCATCCGTTACGCTCACCACACCTTCCTGGATCAGGACGTGCAATGTCATGTTACGCGAAGCGCGAGCAGCCAGTGCCGCGGAATCAGCGGCGGACAACAGAAGAACGCGCACATTGGTCAGGCCGTTGAGTTCCGTGCGGGTCTTGTTCCACCAGGGATCGACACCTCGACCATAAGCCATGACGATCACCTGCTCGGCGCGGTGGCTGGCCTTGCGAACCAGACGAGGATCCGGTTGACCGACCTCGATCCAGAGCCGGATATACCCAGTCAGATCCTTGGCCCACAGGTCCGGTTCGTTGCTGTCTGATAATCCACCGCCGAAGCTGAGTGATTCATCCGCAAACATGGCGAAAGCCAGCACGCGCACCATCATTCGTTCGTCTGTCTCGGATGGATGTCTCGCAAGGACGAGGGCATGAGTTGCGTAGTAAGCGCGATCAAGATCACTCACGTCGAG
>JAYSTS010000184.1:0-2562 GCA_043719475.1 Gammaproteobacteria bacterium
GATCAGGTCATGATTGACCTGAATCCCGGTGATCTCATAAAACGCCTTGGCGAGCGTTGTACTTTCGTATTCGTGCGTGGTGAGCGTTTCCGACACCACATTGATCGTCAAACCACGGAAGGGTTCTGCGGCCGTGGTGAACCAGGAAAGCTCAGCCAGTTGTTCATCACGAGACAGCGTCGACGGTTTGAGCTCACTATCCACCCAGCGCGCTGCATTGATGGCTAGCGCTGCGCTATCGACCGCTGGTGTTGCTGTGTTGGCAGCTTGTTCTTCGCCACCGTTATTCCCACCACACGCAGTCAAAAGCGAGATAACCGCGCCGGTTCCGGCCATGACACCCAGTGATCTGCTCAGATTGATTCGCACCGCTCTCTCCCTTTGACGTCTCAGCCACGTTTGGCTTGATGCTAGCAGGCCGTCCGCTAACCTCTTCGCATGATGCCTGCGGCAACGATGAGCGCAAGCCCGCTCGCGATCCATAGTGGCAGATCGCTCAGCGCAAGCCACGTGACATGAATGAACGCGATGGTAAGCAGGCCGATGAAGAGGCGATCACCTCGGGTTGTGGCAAAGCCCAGCCAGCCGATTCGTGCAATCGTCGGTCGTCTGACCTCAAGCACGCTCATCACCACGAGCATGGCGCCAATGCCGATGAAAAAAATCGCAGTCGGCAAGGTCCAGGCCATCCACGTCATGTCACACCCGACCCAGCGCGAAGCCGCGCGCGAGATGTTTGCGAATAAACCAGACGACGATCAACCCCGGTAGCACCGTCATGATGCCGGCTGCCGCCAGCACGCCCCAGTCGAGACCCGATGCACTGACGGTTCTGGTCATCACCACGACAATAGGCTTGGTCTCACTGCCGGTCAGCGTGCGCGCCAGCAGCAACTCAACCCAGCTGAACATGAAACAGAAGAAGACCGTGACACCGATGCCACCACGCAGCGCTGGCAGAAAGATGCGGAAGAAAAACGACAGCGTGGAATGACCATCCACTTTCGCCATGTCATCGATATCCCGTGGAATGCCTGACATGAAGCCTTCGAGAATCCACACCGCTAACGGAACCGTGAACAGACAATGGGCCAGTGCAACCGCCAGCGGTGTGTCGAATAGTCCAAGTGCTGAATAGAGCTGGAAAAACGGCAGCAGGAATACAGCAGGTGGCGACATGCGATTGGTCAACAGCCAGAAGAACAGGTGCTTGTCGCCCAGAAATCGATACCGCGAAAACGCATAGGCTGCAGGCAAGGCCACCGCGATCGACAACGCAGTGTTGAGAGCCACATAGCTGAGTGAATTGGTGAATCCATCGAGCCATACGGGGTTGCTGAAGATCTCGGCAAAGTTTGCAAGGGTCGGCGAATCAGGCACCCACTCCAGTTTCGCGACGATGTCCCGGTTCGTCTTGAACGCCATGGTGAGCAGCCAGTACAGCGGCAGAATCAGATAGAGACAATACGTCGTCAGCATCAGGCGGGCGAACACACTCGTCCTGTTCATGAACGATCTCCGCCATCACCGGCAGTCACGGCGGTGTGAAACAACCAGCACAGCAGCAGGATCAATAAAAAATACAGAATGGAAAATGCTGCCGCCGGACCCAAGTCGAACTGTCCCACTGCAATGGTCGCCAGATACTGCGAGAGGAAGGTTGTGGTATTGCCTGGCCCGCCCCCGGTGAGCACAAGCGGTTCGGTGTAGATCATCAGGCTGTCCATCAGACGCAGCAATACGGCAATCATCAGTACCGATCGCAGGTGCGGCAGCTCCACATGCCGGAACACTTGCCAGCGACTCGCGCCGTCCAGTGCCGCTGCCTGGTAGTAAGCGGGCGGAATGGATGACAAACCTGCAAACGCCAGCAGGATGACGAGCGAGGTCCAGTGCCAGACGTCCATGGCAAGCAGCGTCAGCCAAGCATGCAACGGCACTTGCGTGTAGTTGAAATCAATCCCCAGCGCAGTCAGGGCAGCACCGAGAGGACCGATATCACCACGGGCAAAAATCTGCCAGATGGTACCCACCACATTCAGGGGTACCAGCAGCGGAATGGCGAGTAACACCAGCAGCACGGAAGACCAGCGACTGGCTCTGGGGATGGCCCGCGCCAGCATGATGCCCAAAGGAATTTCGATGAGCAGTACCGACAGCGAAAACAGCAGCTGTCGGCCGAAAGCTGCATGCAGGCGCTCATCTCGCAGCGCATCGCGATACCAGTCGAAGCCGACGAAGAAGCGCGTCTGCACATCGAGGATGTCCTGCACCGAGTAGTTCACAACGGTCATCAAGGGAATGACGCCACTGCCCGCCACGACCAGCACGACAGGCAGTACTGCAAACCAAGCGCGTTGATTGACCGGCTTAATCAACTCGACGTCCCTCCTTGAACAACAGGTACTTTTGCACCTGCAGACAGGCATCGGTGTCCGGTAGCTCGCCACGATGACGAACATGTAGACGTGTCGATCCAAATTGGGCGGTCACGATACCCACCGGCACATCATCGACGAGACCATCTGCCCGAAATCCAGTGATCTTGATCGGCACACCTGT
>JAYSTS010000185.1:0-5500 GCA_043719475.1 Gammaproteobacteria bacterium
GTGAGGACCTTGCGCGACAGGGCGTGCGACTGCATTGCCATGTGACGTTGCGCGAAACGCATGTCGAGCCAGCGCTGAATCCAGCCGGGACCGTGCACGATCGCGCGTTCGTCGGTCGTGAGCGCTTCGATGTCCGGTTCGACACCGAAGATCGCAATGCAACGCCGCGCGCAACCCTGTTCCAGAATGGTGTCACCGTCCAGGAAGATAACCGGATCGTCGCCGCTGATCCCGTCCCGCGACATCGCCCGCAGCACCAGCCCGATGGCCATGCGTTTGCCGGGGTAGGTCTGCCGGATCAGTATCACCTCAAGCCGTACCGGATGCTCCAATGCGGCAAAGTATTTCTGGTTGACGTTTTCGTCAGAAGCATGACCGGCGCCGATATAAAGAGTTGCCGGACAGGCAATCTCGCGGCACTGCTGAACTATTGAATCGAGGACGGCGTGCGTGATCGCGGTTTCCTCCCTGAAGGTGGTCATCATGAAATGCATACGCCCTGGTCGCCACCCTTGCTGCCACAGTGCGTCCGCCCGCGCGCGCAGCCGCGGGTAAACCCGGCGGGCATAGATCTGGGCGCGAATCAGGTGTGTCAGCCACCACGAATAGCGCCAGACGCCGAGAATACCGAGAGAGACGGCGACGGTCTGGAGACGCGGGTCAGACAATTCGACCGGCAGATGGGACGCCGCGAGCGCGATGAACCCTGCCAGGAGATAGAGCAAGAAGACCTGCTGAGCACGTTCCCGATTGCTCTCGTCTTTGGTTGCAGTCGGCATTGAGTCTCATCACTCTATGGAAACGGTTGCACCGTTTTTAATCGAAGGCGTGGTGGCTGCCTGAGCCTTGGGCACGCTAAAGACATCGGAGGCCCAGCGCAGGCTGTGTTGTGCGGTCTCGTTTCCCATTTCAACCGACACCGGCAGACCTGGATACAGGGCCTTGCTGTCCTGTCCCTTGAACGTCAGCGCCAGAACCACTACACCGCCGCCGGACGGATCGCCGAGCATGCGCCGCACATTCTCCGGCAGCGTCCAGATACGTGGTTCGACGCTGACGACTTGCGCCTCAACCTCGCGCGCGAGTGCCGGCACAAACACCTTGGCACGGTGGCCAATGGCGATCTTCGCCAGTTTGTCGGCCGGCACCACCGCATAGACCTGTGGTATTTTGTTGGTCAGAAGACTGACCGCCGGCTTGCCGCCGGTTACCGCGCTACCGGCCACAACCGACACCTGTCGCACGCGCCCATTGACCGGTGCCCGGAGTGTCAACTTCTCTGCCTGGCGCTCCAGTTCCTGTACCCGGCTTTTTGCCAGACCGGTTTGCGCCTTGGCCGCCACCAGTTCCGCCTGCAATTCCGGCAATCGGCCTTCCAGACGATTGGAGGTGTAGTACTTGCCGGTTTGTGCCGCCTCGTGCGCGGCACGCGCGATGCGCACTTGCGCCTGTGCCTCGGTCACGGCCTCACGCGCGCGCAGAAAATCTGTTTCGATCTGGTCCGCTTGCTGGACACTGATATAGCCTTCTTTCAAAAGCGGTGCGAAGCGCTCGTGCTGGCGAGCCAACATCGCCGCCTGCTTCTCGGACGACAACAGCCGCGCCTGGGCGGCCACCATTTGATCGGAGGCGATGTCCCGGTACGGAACCAGTGTGCGACGTTCGGTCTCAACCATTGTCGCCAAGCGCTGCTGCGTGATCGT
Source organism: Gammaproteobacteria bacterium (assembly GCA_043719475.1). GTDB lineage: Bacteria > Pseudomonadota > Gammaproteobacteria > Pseudomonadales > Azotimanducaceae > SYFY01. The sequence continues at coordinate 1,704 of JAYSTS010000185.1, forward strand.
CGCTTCCTGTTGCCGGATACGCGCCTCCGACAAGAGCTGCTCGAGGCGCGGGCTCGTTATCGACAGCAGGCGATGACCCGCCGCGACCTGCTCGCCCTCGGCGACATACACCGCGGATACGGTTCCATCCTCGGGGGCGATCAGATCCACCATCGGCGCGTACAGCATGGCGTGTTCGGATGGAACCAGAAAGATCGTGCGGTAGAGGGTGTACAGCAGGGCAACCGCCAAAACCACGCCAAGGGATAAGTATGTCGAACCTACCAGCCACGGGCGAACGTCGCGTCCCTGGCCTTTTGCTTGCGCCGGCAGTTTGGGTGCTTCGGGACGTGGTGGCGTGACCGGTAGATCGAGCCGCTTGATGGCCCCGTCAATCGGCGCCATCTCGCCGCGCAACAGGTTCTCGGAGAAATAGTGGAGCAGCTCTTTGGCACGTGAGGGCAGGTCAATAAACTGAAGCGCGACATCGCCTTGGGTTGCGTCAATGCGTACGACTCGCGCCTGAACCTCGGTCGAAACGTTGAATTCCTGAAAGGGTACGGACAGTACCACCCGGATCACCTCTTCAACATTGAAGCCCGGTTGATCGGATGTCTGTTTGGATGGACGAAAACGAAGACCCGCCGTGCTCCAATCGATTGCCGTACAGGAAACTCCCTGTGCAATGACGTCCAGCGGCGCAGTCAGGCGGTGGTGACAGCGCTGACTGGCGCGGCTAAATCGAACGCTCACTTTTTCGGTTTCGCTCATGTCTGTGCACCGGATGACGACTTTAGGCAGCGGATGGTACCGGGATGCGCCGAACGCGCGCCTCGGGCGTTGCTACCTGCTCGAGCTTCGGCGTTTCGCGACCATAAATATCGTCGAAGCGTACGATATCGTCTTCGCCAAGATAGCTGCCGGACTGGACTTCGATGAGTTCCAGGCGGATGCATCCTGGATTCTCGAGACGATGCTTGGCCCCGATCGGAATATAGGTTGATTCGTTCTCCTTCAGCACGAACACCCGATCGTCGATGGTGACCTTGGCTGTGCCACGCACGACAATCCAGTGTTCGGCGCGATGATGGTGCATCTGCAAGGACAATTTACCGCCCGGGTTGACGCCAATTCGCTTTACCTGAAAGCGTTCCTGGGCATCGATCGAGCGATAATAGCCCCAAGGCCTGTGGACGGTGCGATGCCGATTGACCTGCTCCGGTTCTAGCGCGCGTGCGCGCTCCGCCAATATTTTTACATCCTGCGCGCGGCTCCGATCGGCGATGAGTAACGCATCGTCGGTGTCCACCACAATCAGGTCCTTCACGCCCAACACCGCCAGCATGCGTTCACCGGCGTGTATGAAGCTGGATTCACAGTCTAGGGAAATCACCGGTCCGGTGATGACATTGCCCTGATCGTCCTTGGGCTGCACCTGCCATAGGCTTTCCCAGGAACCGACGTCGCTCCAGCCCATGCTCACCGGCCGGACCACGCCCTTGCGGGTGTTCTCCATGATGGCGTAGTCAATCGATTCACTTCGGCAGTCGGTGAAGGGCTTGTCGGCGAGTTGCACGAACGTCCCGTTGCGCTCCGCCTGGTCATAACTGCGTTGACAGCAGGCGAGAATATCGGGCGCGTGCTGTTCCAGTTCTTGCAATAGCGTGCTGGCGCGAAACAGAAAGATGCCACTGTTCCAGAAGTAGTTTCCGGAAGCGACATAGTGCTCGGCGGTCGCTCGGTCCGGTTTTTCGACAAAAGCGGAAATGTTTCGGGAATGCGATCCGGGCAGTTCGGTGTCGGCGCAAATGTAGCCATAGCCGGTTTCCGGGGCCTCCGGAACGATGCCGAACGTGACCAGGTGTCCATTGGTTGCGAGTTCGGCGGTCTCCAGGACTGCGGTACGGAAGGCCTCGGCATCGCGAATCACATGATCGGCGGGCATGACCAGCAGCAAGGGATCCGCACCGTTCTGACTCGCATGCAGTGCGGCGATCGCAATGGCCGGTGCGGTATTGCGGCCCTTGGGTTCTAAAATAACGCTGCACGGCCAATGACCGGCGTCAACGAGATGCTGGGCCATCAGGAAGCGATGTGCTTCGTTGCCGACAATGATCGGTGTATCGAGTCCCGGGATCGCGTCGAGTCGGATCACGGTATCGCTGATCAGCGAGCGCTCGCCGAGCAGATTGAGAAACTGCTTTGGATAATCCTGACGCGACATCGGCCAGAGGCGCGTCCCGGCGCCGCCAGAAAGAATGACGGGGACAATATTCATTGTGTTTCTCTCCTTCCGTTTGAAAAAAATCAATTCGTTCCGAATCACAAAACAGTCTGGTTGACCTGGTAGCGATACGCGCCGGCAGGCAACACATCGGAAAAGCTGAGTTCACCCGCAGCACTGCTAGTCATCGTGCTGACCAGCGCATTGTTGCGGAATATACGGTAGCTCGTGTTGGGAGTGAGTTGTGTGACTCGGAACTGCACGCCCTGGTTCGAGGTGGTCGTGTTGGTCAGCCAGGAGTTTGAACTGGCACTCGTTACCGCTTCCGACACGCTGAATGAGCCAGTGACCGCGGTGGCGAATAACGGCAAGGCACGCGCAGTGCTGGATGATTGCGTGAGTAGATAGGATACGAGCAGCTCGGATCCCTGCGGTTGGATCGTGACGACATCGCCGTTCTCCTCCAAATCGAAAATACGTCCGGTCGGATTGGTCAGCGTGATAAATCCAAACTCATCCAGCTTGGTTTGCACATCGCGATTTGTTTCGAGACGCACCCCACTGTAGCCCGACACGGCCCCCCGGCTTGCGATCTGGAACGATGCAATGTTGTCCACGTTGGCAAGGATATCAATCGCGGTTGAATCGTAGATCTCTATGTCCGAGTTTGCCCCGGAGAAGGTGTTGCCGGTGAACAGGATACGGTCGGCATCGCGCGCCTTCAGCAGCCGGCCGTTGTCGGCAACGGTATTGTTCTGAAATACATTGTCCTTGGGGCGACCATCGGTTGTTTCTGGTGGATCCTGTCCCTTGTAGAGGTAGAGTCCGTTTTCAGTATTACCCCGCACGACGTTGTTCTCGATCAGGTTACTGCTGGATCCCAGAGAAAGCCGGATGCCATCCTTGTTGTATTCAACGGTGTTGTTGCGGATGGTGTTGTTATGGCTTTCGAACAAGGCGATGCCATTGTCCCGGTTGTGGTGGGAATAATTGTTTGCCACCAGCGTATCCACCACCTCACGGTGCAGCATGATGCCATGGTCGTTGCGGTAGGTTTCGTTATCGGTGATGGTCAGATTATTACAGCGTCTAGAGCAGATAATGCCGTGCGCGCCGTTGTCATGCACGTTATTGCGAGAGATCACTAGGCGATCTGAGTCGTCGTGCGGATCAATACCGTATGATTCGTTGAATGCAATTTGGTTATCGGTGATCGCGATATCCAGCGCCCCGAAAGAGTAAAACCCCATGTAGTTGTTATGAACATAGGAACGGACCAGGCTGCCATAGACATTCACCCGGTCATAGAGATCCGGTACCGTGCCGGTGTCGCCGATGACCTTCCACACCAGTCCGTACGATACCGCCGCATAGTAGCCGAGATGATCGATCTCGCTGTCGGCGATGTCCATGCGCGATTCGCGCACGGTCACACCATTGGCCTCGAGAAACGATTCAGCGTGGATGTACGAACGTCCGTTGGCAGTGTTGGTGTCCGGCCCGGCGGCAAGCGGATCCCAACTTTGGATATGCGTGGAACGGATGTCGATGCTCCCCCAGCGCGCGTTGATGCGGATAATCTGCACGGGATTGT
>JAYSTS010000186.1:0-5459 GCA_043719475.1 Gammaproteobacteria bacterium
CAACGTTGCCACGTATGGGACCAATCACCAGATCCGCGCGTTGTGCCAACAACTGCGCTTGTCGCCGCAGGCTCGAGGTGCCGACCCGGGCACCGAGAGGCAACGCTTCGATTCCACCATTTACGCCAACCAGCACGTCATGAACATCGGCCCGATAGCCTACCGCGCCTAATGTGAACTCAGCGGGAATGACCGCTGGCAGGTCCTTCAGCGAATGGACTGCGAGTTGTGCCTCACCACTCAACAGCGCCGATTCGAGTTCCTTGATGAACAGACCCTTGCCACCTATTTCACGAAGCGGCGCATTTAACCACTGATCACCACGAGTACTCATGCCAAGCAATTGCACATCCAGGCCTGGGTGATGTCGCTCGAGTTCGCCCTTGATAAAATTAGCCTGCCACAGCGCGAGCGGACTCTTTCGCGTAGCGATCACTAGTGTTTTCACAGGCCTTTCACCAGTTTGCGTACATCTGGGAGATGTCTACGGCTGATATCAAGCGACATCTCAACATCGCGAAGCCGCAATCGATGTTGTCCGTCGGTACTTTTCTCGATTCCAGTGATAAACCGTACCCCTACCAACGCACCACGATGAATACGCACAAACAACTCGCCAAATTCCACTTCCAGATCACGCAGCGCTTCATCGACGAGTACTTCACCCGTGCCATGACGAATCGTCACGTACTTGCTATCAGCCTGAAGAAATCGAATGTCGTCCACCGCAATCAACTCCAGGCCTTTATGCGTGCGCGTCGAAATGTGAGTTCGACGACTGCCATCAACTTGTGAAAGCGCCTGTAGTTGAGCGCGATTGACCCGCTTCGCATTGGTCAGGACCTGCTCCAGTCGATCCCGTCGAACCGGTTTGAGCAGGTAGCCAACCGCCTGGAGATTGAATGCATCGATGGCATGCTCTTCATAAGCCGTACAGAAGACGACCGCCGGAGGTTCCTCAAGTTGAGCCAGATGGGAGGCGGCCTCCAGACCATCCATGCCCGGCATGCGGATATCCAGAAGCAGCAGATCCGGTTCCAACGCCCGAACGCGCTCGATGGCTTCAAAGCCATTGGCCGCCTCGCCTACCCACTCGCAACTTTCCATTCCGGCAAGCATCCGCTTCAATCGATCTCGCGCCAGCGTTTCATCATCAACTACCAGAATTCTCACAGTGGCCCCCGGGGGGTCGTTGGCAGGCGCAATTCAGTGCGAAAAATTTCTCCGTCTGCTTCCGCTAACAGGCTTGCATCGTTTCCGTAGAGCACCTGCAAACGGCTGCGAATGTTGTCCAGCGCCATTCGATTGCCTTCAGAACCAGAACGTACGTTGGTCGGTGGAAGCGGGTTGGTAATGAGAATTCGAACTTGGTCCTTCTCGGACCAGATACGGACGGTCACCGTACCTCCCTCGGCACGCGGCTGAACACCATGATAGATGGCATTTTCCAACAATGGCTGAAGGGTCAACAACGGGATCTGGACACCAGCGGGCAACGCGTCCAATTGCCAGTCGAACCGGAGCCGATCACCCAGACGCAGCGATTCGATCCGCACGTACCGCTGGCACAGATCCAGTTCAACATCGATAGGCACCTGGTTGCCTGCTTCGTTGAGGCTAGCCCGAAACAACTCGCTCAAGTCTTCCACCACGGATTCAGCGGTGTCCGGATCGACGGCGATCAGGCTGGCGATGATGTTCATGCTGTTGAACAGGAAATGGGGTCTGATCCTCGACTGCAGCGCCTGCAAGCGGGCCTGCAATTCGGACTGTTCTTTGGCCCGAAGCCGTTGTTGCACGTGGAAGTATCGAAGCGCGAGCCCGGAAATGATCGCTGAGATCACCAGCATGGAAGCGATCCGAGGCCACTCAATGGAAACAGGCGCAAACTGAACCAGAATCCGATCAGCAACCAGTCCTTCCACCAGCGTAACCAACACTACCAGCCCAAAAGTCAGCGCTGCGCCGATCACCATCGAACGTCGAGACAGCCAGCCCCGCAAGGCACATATCGTCACCGCACTAGTCACTGCGACCCATTGCACAAACAGCGACAGCAAGGCAAATCGCAGCCAGGAGGGATCACCACCTGCGACCCAAAGGACAACCACCAGAAGTTCAGCAAACAGGACCACCAACGTCAGCGCAGTGACGTTACACAGATCAGGAACTACAAACTGGGTCGAGCCGCCGCTCAGAGCAGACCTGTTGATATACTCACCTGCCTTCGATTCCGGGAATGGTTCGCCTTTTACATCATCATGAGCAATTCTACCGAGCGCAATTCTCTAATCGTCGGTCGGCTTCAGGAAGCCACCGATGAGTTTGTCCTCGAATTCACGTCCTCGGTGCGCTTTGATCGCCGGATGTACGCTCAGGATATTCGTGGATCGATCGCCCATGCCCGCATGCTGGGCGCAATCGGTGTGCTCTCGGCTGACGAAGTCGGGCGCATCGTAGCCGGATTGGAAACCATTCACAAAGAGATCGATGCCGGCCGGTTTGAGTGGCAGGTGAAGCTGGAAGATGTGCACATGAACATCGAAAGCCGGCTCATCGATCTGATCGGTGATACTGGCAAGAAACTGCATACCGCCAGATCCCGCAATGATCAGGTCGCAACCGATATTCGGCTGTACCTGCGAGACGAGGTAGACACCATCGACCAAGCGATGACTCGTTTACTGGAATCCTTGCTCACGCTTGCCGAACAGCATGTCGATACCATCATGCCGGGCTTCACACACCTGCAGGCAGCCCAGCCAATTACCTTCGGACATCACCTGTTGGCCTGGTTCGAAATGCTGCTGCGTGATCGAAGTCGACTGCGAGACTGCCGCAAGCGCATCAACTCATTGCCACTCGGCGCAGCAGCGTTGGCCGGTTCAACTTTTCCGTTGCAGCGCGAGCTGGTCGCCAAGGAGCTGGGGTTCACCGAACTATGTGAAAACTCCCTGGACGCGGTCAGCGATCGAGACTTTGCAATCGAGTTCGCGGCGGTGGCAAGTTTGACGATGACCCACTTCTCGCGCTGGTGTGAAGAACTCGTACTCTGGTCATCCCAACAATTTCAGTTCGTGAACCTGCCAGACCGCTTCTGCACCGGTTCCAGCATCATGCCGCAGAAAAAGAATCCTGACGTTCCGGAGCTTATTCGTGGCAAGACGGGGCGGGTTACTGGTGACCTCATGGCGCTGCTGACATTGATGAAAGGTCAGCCGCTCGCCTATAACAAGGATAATCAGGAAGACAAGGAACCGTTGTTCGACTGCATCGATACCCTGCAAGGTTGCCTCACGGCGTTGAACGGTCTCCTGCCACACATCGAAGCCAACAAGGTTGTCATGGCCACGGCAGCCGTCAACGGCTACACCACCGCCACGGACCTCGCCGACTATCTTGTTAAACGAGGCCTGCCCTTTCGAGACGCCCATCATGTGGTCGGCAAAGTGGTAGCTCGAGCGGTTCGCGAACAACGCCACCTGCATGAGTTCTCTCTAGCCGAATTGCAGGCCGAAGGCGGTGGTAACAACACCATTTCCGACGACGTCTTCGAGGTACTTTCGCCACTTGGCTCGGCCAATGCCCGCAGCCACTTCGGTGGCACCGCGCCTGCCGCCGTACGCGGTGCCATCAGTCGAGGGCGATCTCGCATCCTTCAAGATTGACAGTCTTTCCTATACTGACTACTGAACAGTTGCTGTCGCCCTCTCCAGAGAACAACGAGGAGGCAGACAGCGCGTCGTAGGTCACTTCATGGATATTGGCTGACAGCAGGATGGCTTTTCGCAAAACACTCCCCGAGCACTCGATTGAAGTCGACGTGGACGCGCTCAGGACGATGGGGCAACGATTTGCGATGCACCATCGTCAGCGCTATCTCGACGCTTTGGCCAAACTGGACGGCCGCAAACGGGAGATCCTTGCTGCGTTGCCCATGTTTTTCCACGCCAATCACGTGGCTCTTCCTGGATACGTACAGAACGCTCCTTGCGGGATCGTCGGTCACACCCCAACGGCCTCTGATGTAAGCGCAATTCATCGCTTTGCGCGCAGCTTTAACGAAAGCCTCGCAACGGATCGGCGAGACATCGACGCAATTTTTCTGATGGGCAGTGGTGGAAGCCTCGGTCACACCGCCGACAGCGACATCGATCTGTGGGTGTGCTGCGCAAAAAACAAACACGACAGGTTGCGCTCAAAACTCGATCGACTGGAAATATGGGCAGCCGAGCAGGGTCTGGCTCTCCAGGGATTTCTCGTCGATCCTGATTTTTTTCACGACTCCCGCGACACGGTGCACGGTCCATTGCTGCTGGACGAGTTCTATCGCAGCGGTATTCACCTGGCAGGCAAACATCCACTCTGGTGGTACGTGGACGGCAGCTCAGAGGCAAACTACGCCTTAGGCGCTGCACACCTGACCGATCACCGGTTCGTGGCCTCGGCTTCGCTGCTCGATTTTGGTGCCGTCGGCAAGCCGGGGGTCGATGCCCTATGCAGGGCAGGCATGCTTGAACTTGGCCGCGCCGTGACAACACCACATAAATCACTGCTCAAACTGGCCCTCGTCGAAGCTTACCTCAACCAACCTGAACGACCCCTGCTGTCCAGTCACTACCAACATCTGATGCTGACCGGGGTCAGTGACAACTCTCGCCTGGATACGTACTTCATGCTGTACGAATACCTTGCTTCAACGAAAACCGGAAGGCCGGCAGCATTTACGCTGAACGACCTGCGATGGTTATTCGTGCGAAAGATCGTGGCGCGGGGGAGAGAGCTCTCGCCCACCAGTCAAATCGCGCTTAATCTGCGTGAATGGGGGTATTCAACAGCCGACCTGCAGGCACTTCGCCAGCCCATAAAACAAACACTCGCCACCGTTCTTACGGAGGCGAACGCGGCCACAGCAGCGCAACAAAAAGGGATGCAGTTTGGTCGACGTCTCGCCATGTTGTCCCCGGACTTGCGGACAGATATCGACGCCATCGAAATCGCACTCGACCAGTTCGCCAAACCTGCGGACACCGTCATAAAACCATTTAATCCGTCTTTGTTGCCGCCGATCAAACCGAGTCTGGAAGTGCAAATGAGCCGACGAAACTGGCGGCTGCAAGAACAAACCACGACCCTGCGAACCAGCGAATCATGGGCAGAGCTCATCGTGTGGTTGCACTGTAACCAGATCGACACCTCGAACCTGAAGATGCCCACCCATTGGTTCGAACAAGCCAAAGATCACCTTATTCAAGCGGTTTCGAGTAATCGGCAGGTCACGCTTCTCATCAATCCCCTGCCGGATCCAAATGACGCCGGCGAGCGCCTGATCTCCGCGTTCGACGACCCTCTGAGCTACGGCGGATTTCGAATCTGCAAGGCCAGATCGCTGTACCAAGTGAAACGCCTGCGTAATCCCGAAGGCGGGATTGAATTCACCCTCACCACACACTCCGGGA
>JAYSTS010000187.1:0-2542 GCA_043719475.1 Gammaproteobacteria bacterium
CCGGCGCACTGGTCAGACGTCCACGCGACCGGCTGGAAGCCGAAATCGATCACTTCTTCGTCGCCGAAGTCGATGGCATCGTGGTCGGCACCTGTGCCCTGTACCCCCACGGAACCGCCGCTGAACTGGCTTGTGTTGCCGTGAAGGAGTCTTTCCAGAATCAGGCAGGACTGCGTGTAGGTACACATCTGGTGGAAGCGGCCGAGAGTGCTGCGGAAGCACTCGGGCTGCAACGACTGTTCGTGCTCACCACCCAAGCGCCACACTGGTTCGAACGGCTTGGTTACCTGCCCGCAGGCATTGACGCCCTGCCCCTAGAAAAACAGAAATTCTATAACCTGCAGCGCAAGTCGAAAGTGCTGATCAAGATCCTGGAAAACGCATGACCCCGCCAATCAATCGTCCTTATTCATCCCGAATCGTCGATGGTGTCGAACAAGCACCGAGCCGCGCGATGCTCTATCCGGTTGGCTTCACCGAAGCCGACTTCGCCAAACCGCAGATTGGTATCGCGTCAACCTGGAGCATGATCACGCCTTGTAACATGCACATCAACACACTGGCGGATGCGGCCATCATGGGCGCCGATGACGCAGGCGCGAAGGGTGTATTGTTCAACACCATCACGGTATCCGATGGCATTTCGATGGGAACACCCGGGATGCGCTATTCCCTGGTTTCACGGGAAGTCATCGCCGACTCGATTGAGACCGTGGTGTGCGCACAGGGGTTCGACGGTTTTGTGGCCATTGGCGGATGTGACAAGAACATGCCCGCCTGCGCCATGGCGATGGCTCGGGTAAACAGGCCTTCGGTGTTTGTTTATGGCGGCACCATCCAGCCAGGCAAGGAAAGACGCGATGTCATCAGCGTCTTCGAAGCGGTTGGTGCTTTTGCCGCCGGACGCATCGATGCAAAACAACTGAAAGAAGTCGAGCAGACCGCAATCCCAGGGCCAGGTTCATGCGGTGGCATGTACACCGCCAACACCATGGCTTCGGCGATCGAAGCGTTGGGTCTTTCGCTTCCGAACAGTTCGGCTCAGGACGCGATTTCCGACGCCAAGCGTCGCGACAGCTACAACGCTGGAGCCGCGGTTGCCAATCTGGTCGCCAGAAATATTCGGCCAAGCGATATCCTGTCGATGCAAGCTTTCGAGAATGCGATCACCGTGGTCATTGCTCTCGAAGGGTCGACCAATGCGGTTCTGCACCTGCTGGCCATCGCTGCCGCCGCCGGGGTTCCACTGACGCTGGATGACTTCACCCGTATCGGCAAACGAGTTCCGGTGCTCGCGGACATGCGACCTGCAGGCAAATATGCGATGAGCGAACTGATCGCGATCGGTGGCATTCAACCGCTGATGAAGCGATTGCTGGACGCCGGTTTGTTGCATGGTGACTGCATGACAGTCACTGGCCGTACGCTGCGCGAAAATCTGGCCGATGTCGCGGACTACCCGGCCGGTCAGGACATCGTTCGGCCGTTCAGCAACCCCATCAAGCCGGACAGCCATCTCGTCATTCTGTATGGCAATCTGGCGCCAGAAGGCGCGGTCGCCAAAATCACTGGCCACGAAGGCTTGTCGTTTACGGGCCGTGCCCGCTGTTTCCACGGCGAAGAAGCCGGGATGGCAGCGATCATGGCAGGCAAGGTCCAACCCGGTGACGTGGTCATCATCCGTTATGAAGGACCGCGCGGTGGACCAGGTATGCGAGAGATGTTGAGCCCTACCAGTGCCATCAACGGACGAGGTCTCGCCAAGGATGTCGCCCTGCTGACCGACGGACGCTTCTCGGGAGGCTCGCACGGATTTGTGGTCGGTCATGTCACACCAGAAGCCTTCGATGGTGGACCCATTGCTCTGGTCGAAGATGGTGACCGTATCACCGTGGATGCACGCAGTGGCCAGGTCACCCTGCACGTCGACGACACCACACTGGCGACCCGCCGTCTGCGCTGGACCCGGCCTGCACCGTACGCGACCAAAGGTTTGCTGGCCAAGTACGCAGCACTGGTAAGCTCGGCCAGCCGCGGTGCCATCACCGATGGCTTCGAAGATTAACCCGACATGAACCTGCACTGCAGTTCACAGGTCTAATATGATCGAAGTACGCACCAGGCGCACAATTGACGTCGACCTGTTGTTCCCCCGAGAAGTGAAGGAGCGTCTGAGCGCATGAACTTCCAGAGACTGACCATCACCACGACCGGCCTGTTGAGCCTGCTCATCGCCGTTGCGTCGTGGGGCGTGGTTGAAAAGAAGCCCTGGGAAGTCCAGTCCGACTCCTACGAAATCCTCCTCGATCAGCGGCAGATCACTTATGTTGGAAACGTCGTCGCAGAACAGGGTGAATACCGCATCAAGGCTGATCGCCTGCGCGCTTACTTCAATGACAAGAATGAACTGATCCGCATGGAGGCTGATGGCACGCCTACCCTGCAGGCAGAACTGGAAGCGCTCGATCAACCACAGGTCACCCGACTGCTGGGTGACCGCCTGCTCTACGACATGCGAGATGATCGTGTTACTGCCAAAGGA
>JAYSTS010000188.1:0-5450 GCA_043719475.1 Gammaproteobacteria bacterium
TTCTTCCGGCCGGTTAGACTGGGTCGGTCCTGGCACGGCCTGTTCCATGAACTTTCTTTCTATAAAAGTGCTTTCCATAAAATTGCTGAACTTCGTTTACGTCCTGCTCCTGGGATTCTCAAGCCCGAACCTGCTTGCGGCGGTTGAGGTGGTAGGACTCTTCAAGGATCGCGCGGTCATCAGAACATCGCTCGGCGAGGAAATGGTTCGTGTTGGCCAGACTTCGCCTAAGGGTGTAAAACTCCTCTCCGCCGATGCGAATGGCGCCAGGGTCAGTTATCAAGGTCACAACTACGATCTCAAGCTTTCCAATCGTGTCGGCAGCTCGTTCAAACCAGTGTTAGCGCGATCGATTACCGTCAACGCAGACGCCACGGGGCAATACCGCGTCACCGGGCAGATCAATGGCAGTCCTGCCAGTTTCCTTGTTGATACCGGGGCCAGTGTTGTGGCGATGAGCAGCAAGGACGCAACCAGCCTTGGCATCGATTACGCGATTGGTCAGCAGGGATCGGTCGTGACGGCCCAAGGCGAAGTGCCGGCCCGTTATGTCACCTTGTCGCAAGTCAGTGTTGGCGGAGTCGTTGCGCACAACGTTGCGGCGACCGTCATCGAGGGAAGCTATCCACTCGATATCCTGCTCGGTATGAGCTACCTCAGTGAGGTCGCGATGCAGAACCAGGGTGGTGTGCTGACCCTCACCGAACGCTGATAGTGTAGGCAGAAAGCTCTTTGTCAGAAGGTGCGTTTGACGGCCAGCGTCGCGAGGACGTGCAGCCGATCATCTTTCAGCGGTAATCCTTCCAGGTTCGCGACAGCCTTGTCCAGGATTCGTTCTGCCTCCAACCGCGCGCCCTCGACGCCGAAATAGCTGACGAATGTCTGCTTGTTTTCGCGGATATCGGAACCCGCCGGTTTGCCAAGCACCTCCGTGCTTGCAGTCACGTCGAGCACATCGTCCATGATCTGAAAGGCGAGCCCCACACCGTTGGCGAAGTTGCCAAGCCGGCTCAGCGTGGAGTTGTCAGCGCCGGCAACCATCGCACCAAGTTCCACGCTCGTGCGGATGAGTGCTCCGGTTTTTGCTGCATGCAACGATTTCAACGCTTCAACGTCGGCGATCGATGCTCCTTTGCTGGCCAGGGACATATCAAAAGTCTGGCCACCGACCATCCCAGCCCAGCCAGAAGCCGTTGCCAAACAGACAGTACAAGCGTTCACGACAGCCGGGCTGACTTCCTGCATTCCAGCGATGGTTTCAAAAGCCAGAGTCAGCAATGCGTCCCCCGCAAGGATTGCCATCCACTCGCCAAACGCGATGTGCACGGTGGGTTTGCCGTGGCGAAGATCATCGTTATCCATGGCTGGCAAGTCATCGTGGACCAGTGAGTAGGCATGCACCATTTCCACAGCGCATGCGGCCGGTAACAAATGGGACAACGGTGCGCCGAGGCTTTCGCCCACCACACAGGTGAACATCGGACGTAAACGCTTGCCGCCGCCCAACAGGGCATAGCGCATGGATTCCAGCAAGCGGGGTGCAATGGAAGAGTGGTCAGGGAGCGAAACCGCCAGTGCGGCGTCGATAGAAGCCTTGAGGGGAGAAAATGCGCCTGCAGTCCTCACTCGTCATTGTTCTCGTCAGCATCAATGTCCATGGGCTCAAGTGTGCCCTCGGCCGTCAATTTTCTGACCCGCAGCTCCGCGTTTTGCAACGCTTCCTGACAGGTGCGGGTGAGCGTTATTCCGCGTTCAAAAGTTTTAAGGGAGTCGTCCAGCGACAAATCCCCTTTTTCCATGCGCTCTACCAGAGCCGCGAGTTCTGCCAGTGCGGCCTCGAAATCTGATGTTGTCTTGTTGTCTTCGCTCATGGATTCAAACTAACCGTTTGTGGTGCGTCTTGCCAAGTCGATTGCGAACAGTCGGTTGCCAACAGTCGGCTTGTGCAACAGTCGGCTTATGCACGGTGAATGGGAAATCTGGGTCTAGACTCAAGAGGTCCGCTCTCCCTTTGGACCTTGCATGGATCTTGCGACCCTCATCGGCATTATCGGGGCCTTCATTGTTGTCATCTACGCCATGGCACTTGGTGGTCCGCTGTCGATGTTCTGGGATTTACCGTCGGTGCTCATGGTGTTCGTCGGCTCTACGTTTGTCGTGCTGATGAAGTTCAGCCTGAGTCAGTTTCTAGGCGCGATGAAAGTTGCCGGTCGCGCATTCAGCTACAAGCTGGCGGCACCTTCTGACCTGATCACGGAAGTTGTGGAATTGGCGGATGCCGCACGCAAAGGTGGTCTGCTGACGCTCGAAGGCAAGGAAGTGTCCTCTGACTTCCTCAAAAAGGGCATTCAGCTACTGGTGGATGGCCACGATGCAGATGTTGTCAGGGGAGTGCTGAAGAAAGAGCTCAATCAGACTCTGGAACGTCATGACACGGGCCAGAAGATCTGGCGAGCGTTCGGCGACGTCGGCCCCGCGATGGGAATGATTGGAACACTGGTCGGATTGGTTGCGATGCTGGCGAACATGAGCGATCCAAAATCGATCGGCCCGGCGATGGCAATCGCGTTGCTGACCACGTTTTATGGTGCAGTGTTAGCCAACATGGTCGCGATGCCGATCGCAGACAAGCTTGTCCTGCGAAAGGCTGAGGAAGCGAGAATCAAATCCATGATGATCGACGGGCTCCTTGGCATCCAGGCGGGACAGAACCCACGGATCATTGAAGAGATGCTGAGCACGTACCTGTCGCCGAAACAGCGTGGCGCCAAGGAGTAGTGAGGGGCTATGGATGATGAAGACGAGCCCCGTTCCGAAAGCCTCGCAGGCGCGCCTGCCTGGATGGCAACGTTTGCGGACTTGATGACGTTGTTGATGTGTTTTTTTGTCCTTTTACTGGCCACCTCAGACACCAACGCGCAGAGGTACAAGAGGATCGCTGGCTCGATGGCGAACGCTTTCGGCGTGCAGGCGCAAATCGAAACGATCGCCATTCCCAAAGGTACGAGCATCATTGCAGAGGAGTTCTCATCGGCAACTCCTGAGCCAACGCCGATGAACGAAGTTCGACAAAAAACCACCGACAACGAGCGTGATTCCCTGGACGTGCAGAACCAGGGCACGCGCTCTCCGGAGAGTGGTCAAACAGGCGACGACAGGAAAAAAGAAATCCTCGAGAAGATCCAGGGCCTGGTTCGCGAAACCGAGCAGGAAGCGGTCAAGATTGCCACCGCGCTGTCCAAGGAAGTAAAGGAAGGCATCATCGAAGTGGAGACGTCTGGGCGAAAGATCACCGTTCGCATCAAGGAGCATGGAACGTTTCTGTCTGGCTCTGCGGATCTCACACCCAATTTCAAACCTGTACTGAAAATCATCCGTCAGGCGCTGGAAGACACGGAAGGAAACTTTGTCGTTGAAGGCCATACCGATAATGATCCAATTGCCACGAGCCATTTCAGATCCAACTGGGCGTTGTCTGCTGCGCGGGCGGTGACGGTGGCGCATGCACTCTTCGATGAAGGCAGGCTCACTGAAGGTCGATTCGTCGTTTCGGGGCACGCTGATACCCGACCGCTCGTTGCCAACGACACACTGGCCGACAAGGCGCGCAATCGTCGTGTTGAGGTGCTAATCGACCAGGGTCTCAATGAGGAGGTCAAAAAGGATCTGGAGGTCCTGCGCACGGAGGACCCAACGCTCTATCAGCAGATCAAAGGCGAAATGATCTATCGTTTCGAGTTGCAGCCAGACGAAATTTTCTAGGAACAGCGCGTCCTGCGGCTCGTTATTCCGGTCTCCTGACGTTAACCTCCCAATCTCTGTCGGGGGGAGGCCATTGTGTACGTCGATTTGTTGTTACCGATGATTGCTGCGCAGGCAGAAACTGCAGACCAGACGCGCAGCATCAACGCCGAAGTGATAGCAGCCATCAAGGCGACGGATCTGATGCGCCTGTCTGCAAGCACGGAACTCGGTGGTTTAAACGCGACCACCTGTGCAATTGGAGACGAATTGCGGGCCGTCGCAGCAGCGTGTTCGTCGACCGCCTGGTGCTTGTGGAATCATCTGTGCACCTTTCATCTCTTCTGCGGCCTGCTCGGACCGGTACACCACCGCTTCCTGCAAGGTATCGTCGATCGGCACGAGTGGGTGTGCTTCCCGGCCGGGGCGAGCACTGCGGTCAAGGCAGAAGCACATGTCGATGGTCTCTCCTTAAGGGGAGTTGCGACGTTTGGCTCGGGTGCCCGATATGCGCAGTGGGCCGGCGTGAGTTTTGTTACGCAGGTGCGCTCACCCGAATTCACGATGGTGGATTTACGGAGCCCGGGTGTGCGTGTTGATCCAACCTGGAAAGCCATGAGTCTGCGCGCTTCAGCAACTGATCATGTCCACTACGAGGGTGTCGTAGTGCCTGCGGAGCGTCGCGTGCCATTTCCATTTCGCTATCGTGAAGTGTTCCGCGAAGCAAAACGACCCATGATCCATCCTCGCTACCGTGAGGATTGGGTGGCGCTCTCTGATTTGTGGCTTGGTGCAATGGCCGTGGGAGTTGCTCAGGCATCGTTGCTGGACTGCGCGGAGAGTATCAAAGGACGTATCGCCATCATGGGTACGAAGATGGTGGAGCGCCCAACGATCCATGTGAATCTCGGTTTTGCTCAGGCAGCTATTTCCGCAGCTCGTGACACGGTGTACGCAGCCTTGTCAGAAACCGATCAACGGATAACTGCGGCGATAACGCCGACCGAAGCAGATTATCTGCGCCAGACTGCGGCCAGTATGCAGGCTATTTCGCTCTGCGATGAAGCGATGCGACTGATTCTTCGGGTAACGGGTGGGAATGGTCTGCGGGAAGGGACAAGCTTTGAACGTCGTTATCGGGATTTTCAGGCTATGCCGCTGCACATCAATGCTCACAAGGATCGCGTGAGCGAACAGGTCGGACGACATCTACTCGGCCTGCCAACTGAAAATGCCTTCTAACCGACTCACTACACTGCTCACCGACGTGCGCGCCTGCACGCTTTGTGCGCACGAACTTCCCCTCGGACCTCGCCCAATCGTGCAGGCTGGTCGGCGCGCGCGAATTCTTGTTGTCGGGCAGGCCCCAGGAACGAAGGTGCATGCGACCGGCATCCCGTTCAACGATCCCAGTGGCGATCGGTTGCGAGAGTGGATGGGGATCGATCGTGACACTTTCTACGATGCTGATCAGATCGCTCTGTTGCCCATGGCGTTCTGTTATCCAGGTCGAGGCAAATCTGGCGACCTGCCACCGCCTCCTCGTTGCGCGCAGACATGGCGTTCGAAGTTGCTGCGCGAGTTGCCGAACGTCGAACTCACGATTGTGCTCGGACAATATGCCCAGGCCTGGCATCTTCCGGCGGATAAGGCGACTACCAGCGGCAAGACGTTGACGGACACGGTGCTTGCCTGGCGGGAGTTCATTC
>JAYSTS010000189.1:0-14811 GCA_043719475.1 Gammaproteobacteria bacterium
CGGCAAGGTCCGCCGTTTTGATCTGACCGATCCGACACTCAAGGTGCCGCACATGGGCTGGAACGAAGTCCGTGGTGTCCGCGCGCATCCGCTGCTTGCGGGGCTCACCGCGGGCGATGAGTTCTATTATGTTCACTCCTACTTTCCAGATCCGGCCGATCGTTATCTGGTGTACGCGGTGAGCGACTACGAACAGGAATTTGCCTGCGCACTGGGCCGGGACAACTATTTCGCAACCCAGTTTCACCCGGAAAAAAGTGGTCGGGTTGGGCTGCGTCTCCTGGCCGCATTTTCAACGTGGAGTGGCACATGCTGAGCAAGCGCGTGATTGCCTGCCTTGATGTGCGTGATGGCAAGCTCGCCAAGAGCGTGAAGTTTGTTGATACGAAGGACATTGGCGATCCTGTGCAGAAAGCGCGTGAATACTACGAAGACGGGCTTGACGAGCTGGTGTTCTACGATATCACCGCATCGAGCGATGCACGCAGCATCATGCTGGATGTGGTTGAGCGGGTTGCCGAGCAGGTGTTCATTCCCTTGTCAGTGGGTGGTGGCGTGCGCAGTGTGGGTGATGCCACTGACTTGCGCCTGGCTGGCGCCGAGAAGATCAATGTCAATTCCGCTGCGGTGTTACGTCCCGCGCTGATCAGTGAGTGTGCAGAAGCCATAGGCAATCAGAACATCGTGCTGTCGATGGACATCCGCCGCGTTGCCGTTAGCGAGCAGATTCCATCCGGTTATGAGATTGTCATCAATGGTGGCCGTAAACCGATGGGCATCGATGCCCTGTGGTGGGCGAAAGAGGGGGAGCGATTGGGCGCGGGTGAACTGGTGGTGAACTCCATCGACGCCGATGGTACGCGTGATGGTTATGAGTTGAACCTGACGTCATGTATTGCCAGGGCGGTGCGTATCCCTGTCATCGCCAGCGGTGGTGCAGGCAAGCCCGAGCATCTCTACGATGTGTTGACCCAAGGCGCCGCCGATGGCGCACTGGTTGCCTCGATGGTGCACTACGGTGATTATCGCGTGAGCGGACTCAAACGTTATCTGCACGACCGTCACGTCAAAGTTCGAATGTCCTGGTGAGGAACTCATGAAAGCCATACTCGTTGAAGGTGCCAAACTGGTCTGGGGCGAGACCGAGCGACCGGCATTGGGGGTGGGTCAGGTTCGCATCGCAGTGCATGCCAGTGCGGTAAATCGTGCTGATCTCGTCCAGCGCACCGGTGGATATCCACCGCCAACTGGGGCGAGCCCGATCCTTGGTCTGGAGTGCTCCGGCATCGTTACGGAGATTGGCGACAATGTCATACGCGTGAAGCCTGGTGATCGTGTGTGTGCACTGCTGGCCGGTGGTGGTTATGCAGAAGAAGTGGTTGTGCCGGCCGGCCAGGTGTTGAAGATGCCGTCCAACCTTTCTTTTGTGGAAGCCGCTGCATTGCCGGAAGTGTTTGCGACGGCCTATCTCAACCTGTACATGGAAGGTGGTCTGCAACGCGGCGAACGGGTGTTGATCCACGCCGGCGCGTCAGGTGTTGGCACTGCGGCCATCCAGTTGTGCAAGAGCACATTCAATCCCTGTTTCATCACTGCCAGTGGCCAGCGGAAGATCGACGCCTGTGTGGCACTGGGCGCAGATGGCGGACATGATCGAGCCAGTGGCAGCTTTGTC
This sequence comes from Gammaproteobacteria bacterium, assembly GCA_043719475.1. Taxonomy (GTDB): domain Bacteria; phylum Pseudomonadota; class Gammaproteobacteria; order Pseudomonadales; family Azotimanducaceae; genus SYFY01. The sequence continues at coordinate 1,676 of JAYSTS010000189.1, forward strand.
GATGCTGTGCAGGGCTGGTGTGGCAAGGATGGTGTGCAGGTGGTGCTGGATCCAGTCGCCGCCGTCTACTTCGCCGATAACCTGAAAGTCATGTCGATCGACTCCCGGCTGGTGTTGATCGGCATGATGGGTGGTGCAGCAGTTGAGACCAATCTTGGTGTCATCCTGATGAAACGGGTCAAGGTTATTGGCTCGACACTGCGCGCCCGCAGCATCGCCTACAAATCCTCTGTTATGGACGGTCTGCGGCACGATGTCTGGCCGCGAATTGAAGAGGGCAGTATCAAGGCGATTGTTGAAGCCGTGATCCCGATGCAGGAAGCGGCAAGAGCGCATGACCTCATCGCAGGCAATGACACGATCGGCAAGGTTGTGCTGGAGCTAACCCGGTAGATCTCTTTTGGGGTTGGTGTCTTGTGAGATGGTTTTTTGTGGGTTGGTCTCTTGTGGGAGCGGTCTCCCGACCGCGAATGGGTTCGGGCTCAGGAGAGCCCTCCTACATGAATGGTTTGACCATCGGGCTCAGGAGAGCCCTGCTACATGAATGGTGTGACCATCGGGCTCAGGAGAGCCCTCCTACATGAAAGCCCGAGAGGTTGTAGGTGATCTACGTGCGGTCTCTTGTGGGAGCGGTCTCCCGACCGCGATGGGGTTCGGGCTCAGGAGAGCCCTCCTATATGTATGGTCTGACCACCGGGCTCAGGAGAGCCCTCCTACAATACCGATAATACATGCCCTACCGCCGGTGAATTCCGGCCACTGACCACTTCTGCCCACGTTGTTTCAACGGCGCTTTGTCCCACCCCGTACTGAATATCGATCCAGCCCGCCGAGGCATTCAGGAACGGCTGCCACACTTTTGCCAGTGCTGCTTCCATGCCACCGGCTCCCCACGTCTTGTTTCGCTGCTCGATATGCCCCGGCGCAAAAAACGGCGCTGGTCGTGGTCCCGCCATCGTTGTGGTCCCACGCAACGCTTGCCAATGGGTTGCACCAACCTGACAGCTGTATTTCAGATCCGCGTCCAGCCAGTCATGTACAGCCGCCAGCGTGTTTCGATTACCGGCCATGTCGACAATGACGGAAGGGTCATGAGCCAGCGACGATGTTTCGTTGTAGGCGATGATGTCGTCGTAGCAACCCGTGCTCGTAACAAAGGCACGATTGTCGCTGCTCGTAAGACCAATGACACGCAGACCCTCGCTGCGCTGTGTTTTGAGCAGCCACGCCAGACCCAGCGACGTCTTGGATGACGCACTGGTCAGGATGATCTGCTGTGCGCCAAAAAACGCGTTGGTGGCGAGGAAATCATCGAGCAGGAATGACGTGATAAACAGCGGGCGGTATAACATTTGCACCGCCTCGGTGTCGGGCCGCCAGGAGGGATCGTTCTGCACCCGGGTGTACTGGTTGTACACCACTGCGAGGCTCTGCCGGTGTTCACTGATATCACGCAGACCGCGCGAATTGACCTTGCCGGCTTTGATCACCAGATGGCTCGACATGGGGAAATAACCGTACAGGCGTTCACCCGCCAAAACGTCGGAATGATTGGACAACACGACATCCGCAAACCCCCATACCGGCACGCGCCCGAAACCTTCGGGTGCTGGAAAGAAATTCCAGTATTTCATGCTGTCGCCGGCGACCGCGTAGGTGACGTTGTTTGCGGTCAGCGCGAAGCGATCCACACGCAACAACACCTCGTCCTGAGCCAGTGTCGTCGGCAAGGGGGACCTTACCCAGGAGGTGCTGGCGAGGTTGTCCCGTCGAACCAGAAAATCCGTTGAGTTGGTGGTGTCGCTCATGAATCTACTCCGATGTGTATCCCAGACGCGTCGGAGAGTCTAGCCGTTTGTGATGCAACCGGATGCGGTCGTGTGTATCTTCTCCTCAATAGCCAAGACTCCTAGATCGGGGTGTATGGCCAGAAGTTTGTTTTGAATCGGTCGCAGGGGGAGGGCAACCAGATGGCTACAGACAAGAGAATGAACGCGACTCAATGGGCGCAGGCGTGCGCTGCGGATGGAGAATTCAAACTGGCTGCTCGTTTTTGGACGGGTGGACTCCGGTTGCGAATCGGCGATGAAGTGCTGGAACTGGCTGTCGATGATGGCGCAGCCAATGCAGCTTCCAGCACTTCAGCTGGCGGATGGGTGGAGTACGCGGGCACCGCAGCGGTGTGGAGTGAAGTCCTCGCTGCAGTACCGTCTCGGTTCAACAACGATCTCTTCGCTAACATGGCGACCCACGGTGGTGTACGAACGGTTGGTGATCCGTTGATCGCAGCGCAGTACTACGGCGCGATCATGCGCGCGGTCGAACTGCTACGCGAATCCACGATTGTTGATGTGCTTCGCTGTGATCCTGTTGAAGGCTCGTTTGATGCACCGGTCGGTCGTTATGTACACATCAATCTGCAGGGCCACGACCACCGTCTCTACTATGAAGAAGCCGGGCAGGGCATCCCTGTTCTGTTGCAGCACACTGCGGGTTGTCATGGCAGCCAGTGGCGGCATCTCTTCGAGTGCAAGGCAATCACGAGTCGATTCAGATTGATTGCCTATGACTTGCCGATGCATGGCAAGTCCCTGCCACCGACCACCAAAGACTGGTGGGCCGAGCCCTATCGATTGAAAGGCGATTTCCTGCGCAGCGTACCGGTTGGGCTGGCGCGTGTCCTGAAGCTTGATCGACCAGTGTTCATGGGGTGTTCGGTCGGTGGACTGTTGGCGCTTGATCTTGCACACAAACATGCGGACACATTCAGGGCGGTTATCTCTGTTGAAGGCGCGCTGCGCATCGGAGGTGATCTTGAGAGCCTCGACATGCTGCATCACCCGCAGGTGAGCAACGAATACAAGGCACGACTGATGGATGGCCTCATGGCGCCGCAGTCACCTCGGGCACTGCGGCGGGAAACCAGCTTTGTTTATGCCAGTGGCTGGCCAGCCTCTTTCCTCGGTGATCTTCAGTATTACATCGAAGAGTTTGATCTGCGGGCTGTTGCACAGGAGATCGACACCAATCGCATTGCTGTACATATCCTGTCGGGTGAGTACGATCACAGCGGGCGCTCCGAACTGGGCCAGGCTGCACATGCCGCGATCGCCGGCTCAACCTGGCGGCAGATGAATGGCGTTGGCCACTTCCCCATGTCGGAAAACCCCGACGTTTTCCTTGCGCATCTTCAGCCCATTCTTGCGACCATAACCTCGTGAGTGGAACTGTCGCCTTCGCCCATACGGAGGAGCAACAGCTCTTTCGTGATTCCCTGCGCAAATTCCTGGACGCGACCTCACCAACCACCAGGGTCCGACAGGTGATGGAGAGTGAATCCGGCTTTGATGCACAACTGTGGAAACGCATGACTGACGAATTGGCGTTGCCGGGTATCGGCATCGCCGAAGCAGACGGCGGCGCAGGGTTTGGCTGGACGGAAGTCTGCATCGCCGTGGAAGAGTTTGGCCGCACGCTCTGCCCAAGCCCGTTCATGGCGTCGTCTGTGCTCTCAATGGCGGCGCTCACCAGCATGGCACCCAAGGCGGGGGCTTCGCTGTTGTCGTCCATTGCGAGCGGCGAGCGTCATTGTGCGCTGGCTGCCCAGGAGCTGACGGGGCAGTGGGAGTTTGATGCATGGCAGTGTGCAGCGACACTGCGGGGACAGTCCTGGGTGCTCAATGGCGTGAAACATCTTGTTGTGGACGGCGCACAGGCCCAGACACTGCTGGTTGTTGCGAGACAAGCTGATCAACGGACACTTGCGCTGTTTGAAGTAGAAGCGCTCGCACCAGGCGTGGCTCGCCGAACCCTCAAGGGCATTGACTCTACCCGGCGACTCGCGCAAGTCACGTTGACGGATGCGCCGGCGCGATTGCTCGGGCTGGCGGATGAGCACAATGCAGCACTCGAACGCACACTGGATCTGGCATCCATTGCGCTCGCCAACGAAATGGTGGGTGGCATGAGCAGACTGTTCACGGATACGTTGGCCTACACTCGGCTGCGTGTTCAGTTCGGTCGAAACATTGCGTCTTTTCAAGCGATCAAACATCGCATGGCCGAGCTGCTGATCCAGGTCGAGTTGGCGAGGTCTGCGGCGTACTACGCAGCCTCTGCCGTCGACGCCGGGGTGGACAACCTCAGCTACCTTGCCAGTCTCGCCAAATCGCTGGCCAGCGACGCTTATGTGCTGGCTGCCCAGGAAGCGATCCAGCTACATGGTGGCATCGGCTTCACGTGGGATAACGATACCCATCTGTGGTTCAAACGCGCTAAAAGCTCGGAAGTGTTTCTCGGAACTCCGTCCTGGCACCGCGAACGCATGATCCGCGAACTGGAAAAGACGGGAGTGGATTCATGAGCACACCGGATCGCGATACAGTTCGACAGGAAGTTCGCAGCTGGCTTGAGGCGAATTGGGATCCGGATGCATCACTCATCGCCTGGCGCAACCAGCTGGTCGATTCCGGATGGGGCATGCCGGAGTGGCCGGAAGCCTGGTATGGCCGTGGGTATTCCGCAGAACTGGTGCGCGTCGTGGAGCAGGAGTTTGGCCGTATCGGTGCTGTGACCGGTGCCAAGGCCGGCATTCGACTGCTGGCTGCGGCCACCTTGCTCGAACACGGCTCCGACACGCACAAACAAGCGTATCTGCGCCGCATCATCACCGGCGAAGATACCTGGTGTCAGTTGTTCAGTGAACCTGGCAGCGGCTCTGATCTGGCAGGATCAACAACACGCGCCGACCTGCGGGGTGACGAGTGGATCATCAACGGCCAGAAAGTGTGGACCACCAGCGCACATCATGCGAACTGGGGCCTGTTGCTGGCACGTACCGATTGGGACGCACCCAAGCACAAGGGTCTGACGTTTTTTGTGATCAACATGCACCAACCGGGTGTGGTGGTGCAGCCACTCAAACAGATGAACGGACACGCGTCATTCAATCAGGTGTTTTTCACCGACGCCGTTGTGCCCAGAGAGAATCAGGTTGGGCCAATCGGCAATGGCTGGGCTGTGGCCATGACCACACTCGCGCATGAACGTCGTCGGGCAGATGGCTTGCGTTCTGGCAGTTCGGATGTGGATCGAAGCAGTATTCGCCGTGGACGCATTCACGAGGAAGAAGATGCCGAGAATCTGACAGTGCTGGCACCGTACACGTGGTATCCCCAGCGGGCCGGGCGCACCGATCTTGCACTTCCGCAGGCAGTTGCGAGTGGGCGCATTGCTGATCCAGTGGTGCGACAGGAACTCGCACGGTTGCTCGCCATGTCTAGTGCTGCCGAGTGGACCGCCAGGCGTGCACGCGCCTCTCAACAAGCCGGCAAACCGCAGGGGCCAGAAGGCTCACTTGGCAAGCTGGCGGCAAGCCATGTGGCGCGTCAGGCACAGAAAGTTCATACGCTCATCGCCGACGGGGATTCGATGCTGGCGGGTGCAGACAGTCCACTGCAGGGGATCATCGCTGAAATACTGCTATCGGTGCCGGCGGTTTCGATTGCCGGCGGGACCGATGAGATTCAGCGGAATATTATTGCCGAGCGGGTGCTGGAGATGCCGAAGGAACCCAGGTTTGACGAAGGGCCGTTCAGGAATATTCCGCGGAACTAAGCGGGTTAGCCCATCTAACGGTCTCCGACCGCGATTCAAATCGGGGTCAGGAGACCCCTCCTACAGTGCAGGAGTGACGTTGAGTGAATGTGGCGTGTTCCACGTAGATGCCAACGCAGTTATTTTTGAATGTACCGATCAAACACCGGGCTGAAATCGCGACGCTTGTGCTTGTCCAGCAGTGCTGTGTTCAGCGTCGCCAACAGCCCGTTGTACTGCTGGGTGATCTGGTCTTCGCTATCGATCTGACTGATCTTGTACATCGATCCGAGCACATCCAGACAGCGCAATGCGTTGTCGCGGGAAACTTCATCGCGGCGCTGCATCCGACCGATGGTGATGAGTGCCTTGTAGATGTCTTTCAACTGGTCGATGAAGTTCTTGCGCACGTCGATGCTGAACTCCGTATCACCGATGGTGAACTTCAATTCGATGTCCATGTCGAGGGTGCCTGCGGTCTCGATGATCACGTCGCCGATTGCCTTGGACGAATATTCGTATCGTCTGATTCTGCGTTTCGAAGACACCGCCGAGTCGCCTTCCACGTGAATCAGTGCAAGATTGGTGAAGCAGTATTCGTCCTTCTTCGATTTGATGAGGAAAAAAATCTTCTCGTTGTCCTCATCGAACAGGTAATCGTCCGCATCGACTTTGTCGTAGTCGCCTGGAGGAACGATGATGCCGATGTCAGATAGGCCGAGAGCTTCAGAGACGATTTTCTTGAACATGCTTGCTGCCAGCTGCTATGGAGTGCAGATCCTAACGCGACCGTCGTCGGGAGAACCAGAGCGACGGAGCGATAGAGAGGCAGCAAATTCAGGTCAGCTGCCCGACAGAGACGATGTTTGTCAGGTCAGAGGGCCCGTTAAAAGTTGCTGGTGGAAAGAGAGATTCCGCGTAAGTTGAGAGGAACACACCTGTAGAAGGAGCGGTCTCCGAACCGCGATCTGCCCAGCTGACTGGATACAAATCGTGGCCTGGAAGATCATGGGATCGCGATCAGGAGATCGCTCCTACATTGTGGGTTTGAAGCTGATCGGCATAGCCCGTATCCCCGAAATAAAGTTCGAAGCCAGCCACTCGGGTGATTTGACCAGGGTGATGTCACTCAACCGTGTCAGCACTTCCTCCAGCATGCAATCGATCTCAACCCGCGCGATATGCTGCCCCAGACACACATGCGTGCCGGTACCAAACGCGATCTGTGTGTTTGTTGCTCGACTGATATCAAATCGCATGGGATCGCGGAACTGTCTGGGGTCGTGGTTCGCCGCGCCGAAGTAACGAACAACCTTGTCTCCTGCTTTGATCTGCTTGCCGCGCAATTCGGTATCCCGTGTTGCAGTTCGTCGCATGTAAATCACGGGGCTCACCACCCGCAGCATTTCGTCTCGTGCCTGTGGCACCAGTGACAGATCACTTCGCAGGGCAGCCATCGTGTCAGGATATTTCAGCAGCTCGTACAGCCCTCCGGCGACGAGGTTACGTGTTGTGTCACCACCGGCATCGATCAACAGCATGAAGAACAGCTGGAAGTCGGTCAGATCGAGTCGTTCGCCATCGAGTTCTGCCTGCACGATCTGACTGGCAAGATCTGTCGTGGGGTGTGCGAGTTTTTGTTTGTAGACCTGCTCTGCATAGGCAAACATCTCCATGCCTGCCTTCAGTTGCGCGCCGGGTTCGAGCGCTTCTGGGGCGGAGTGGAGGATTTCGGTCAGCGAGTAGAGCTTACGGCCGTCCTCGAGAGGCAGTCCCATCAGGTCTGCAATCACATAGGAGGGCAGTTCTCCGGCAACCTCGGCAACAAAATCACACTGGCCTCGCTGGACGACTGCATCGATGATCTGGCTGGCCAGTTCCTTGATGCGAGGGCGCAATGCAGCGGCGGGACCGCGTGTGAATTCACGACTGATCAAGCGGCGGAACTGGGTGTGCTGCGGTGGGTCCATCATCAACATCATCTTGTGACGACTGTCGCGTGGAACGATCGAGCCTGCGTCCGGGTCCGGAATCATGATGGTGGGCTCGGAGGAAAAGAGATCCGGCTGCCGCCCGGACTCGGCGACGTCTTCCCAGGTCGTCAGCGCCCAGAAGCCGGGACCATTGGGCTCCGCGTGCCAGTGCACGGGGTCATGCTCTCGCAGCCAGTCGTATTGGTCATGCGGATGTCCATTCCGGAAAGTGTCCGCGCTCAGGAGGTCAATCTGCATGAGAGTCTCGTTGGCCGTCGTTTGATAACCGAGTCTAGACGCATCGACAGTGGCTGGGCCAGTCTCCAACACATTGGTGAGTTGTTCCCGGTCTCCCGATACGCCAACATGCCCATCACGATGATTGCAGGGACGTGCCATTGAATAATCTCGATGCCTACTGGATGCCGTTCACGGCCAACCGTGAATTCAAGAAATCGCCACGCATGATTGCCCGTGCGGAAGGCGCGTACTTTTATACACCGGAAGGCCGCAAGGTGTTCGATGGCTTGTCTGGACTGTGGACCTGTGGGGCAGGCCACGGTCGTCCGGAAATCGCGGATGCGGTCAGTGCTCAATTGCGAACCCTGGACTATGCGCCCGCATTTCAGTACGGCCACGCCGGAGTCTTCGAGTTGGCGCATCGCCTGGGTGAATGGATGCCGCCTGGTCTTGACCGGATCTTTTTTACCAACTCGGGTTCTGAAGCGGCGGACACGTCCCTCAAGATGGCCCGTGCTTATTGGCGACTCATGGGCAAACCTGAAAAGACTCGTCTGATTGGTCGTGACAAGGGTTATCACGGCGTCAATTTTGGCGGTATGCATGTGGGTGGTATAGCACCCAACCGTCTGCCGTTTGGTGATGGGCCGACCACGGATCACATCCCGCACACCCTGTTGCCGCGCAATGCATTCAGCCGAGGCATGCCTCCCCACGGCATCGAACTGGCGGACCAGCTGGAAACAGTTATCGCAAGGCACGATGCTTCGACCATAGCAGCGTTGATCGTCGAACCCTTTGCCGGGTCGGCAGGAGTGATCGTTCCGCCAGCAGGTTATCTGCAACGGCTGCGTGAGATCTGCACCAGGCACAGCATCCTGTTGATTTTTGATGAAGTCATCACCGGATTTGGTCGTTCAGGTGCCCGCACTGGCGCGGCTGCTTTTGGCGTCACCCCGGACCTGATCAATATCGCCAAACAGCTCACCAATGGCGCTATTCCCCTCGGCGCTGTGGCCGCACGTCGGGACATTCACGATGCCTTCATGGCCGTGCAGACGCCTGAGTACATGCTGGAGTTCCCTCATGGTTATACCTATTCAGGTCACCCTGTGGCCTGTGCTGCGGCGCATGCGACGCTCGATATTCTTGAGCGGGATGGACTGATCGAACGAGTTGCGGTCATGGCTCCGTTTTTCGAGGCGGCGGTGCATTCCTTGAAAGGTGAGCCTCATGTGGTGGACATTCGCAACTATGGCTTCGCCGCCGGACTCACGCTCGAACACTACCCGGGCGAACCCGCGAGACGTCCTTATGAGGTGGCAATGCGCCTGTGGCAAAAAGGATTCTACGTACGTTATGGCAGCGACACGATTCAGCTGGGGCTGCCCTTCATCGTCGAGGAATGGGAGATCACGGCGTTGATCGAAGCCATTCGGGCTGCCTTGCGGCTATAGGATGGTCGTGGACTGACCCTCTTGATATCGAAGGTGCGTCCTGTTTAAGTGCGCGCCTTCCTGTGTACGGAGCTGTTTCTACCAGCATGTTGATCAAGCTCGGTCGTTATTCTGTTGGCTTCACGCATGACCTCATTGCGACCGATGGTGAGCCCTATCTTGAGCGCTGGATTTTCTGGTTTGGTGGCTCGCTGCGCCTGCACCGGTTTCTCGCCAGTGACGAAGACCGGGCCGTTCACGACCACCCATGGTGGTTCATGACTATTCCATTTTCCACCTACGCAGAATTCGTGCAATCCGGTGCGGGTGAGCTGAAACGACTGGTGCGCCCCTGGCGACCACACTTTCGCGGCGCTCGTTTCCGCCATCGGGTTGAGCTCCAGCGGTACCCGACGTGGACGCTGGTGCTTACCGGCGCGAAGTCACGCGAGTGGGGCTTCTGGGCAAAAGACACGTTTGTGCACAGCGATGACTGGCAACCGGCCAAAACCCAGGAAACTCCTGTATCTACAAACTCCTGAGCTGGACTTCCAGCGTCGTCAGTTTACCGGTCGCGTCCGCTGCCTTGGCGCGTTCTTTGTCCACCACATCGGCGGGCGCGTTGGCCACAAACTTCTCGTTGGAGAGTTTGTTGGTAATACGCTGTACTTCGCCCTTCAGGCGTTCGATCTCCTTGCGCAGCCGATCTTTCTCTGCGCCCAGGTCAATCAGACCGGCCAGTGGAACCATCACTTTCAGTGTGCCGACCACGGCCAGCGCGTTGGCAGGCGCTGACTGGCCTTCGACCAGCCATTCGATCCGGTCCACCTTGGCTAGTCGTTTGACCAATGGCGCGCACGCATCTGCCAGCTCGCGGTCATTGGCATCGCCGCCTTGCAGGAGCAGATTCACCGCAAGGCTCGGCTTGATGTTGGCCTCACCACGAATATTGCGAATGCCCAGCACGATCCCTTTCAACCATTCGATCGCGCGCGTCGCTTCTGGATCATCCTTGAGTTCATCGGCCAGCGGATAGCTCTGCAGCATGACCGTTCCGGTTGGCTTGCCGAGCCGGGGTGCCACTTCACGCCAGATGGTTTCGGTAATGAACGGCATGATCGGATGGGCTGCGCGCAGCAGGATTTCCAGCACTTGCAGCAGGGTTGTTCGTAGTGTCGAGAGTTCCGCAGCTTTCGTGGATTCGTTCCACAGCAATGGCTTGGTGATCTCCAGATACCAGTCGCAGTACTCGTGCCAGGCGAAGTCGTAGATGCTGTTGGCCAGCAGGTCGAATCGATAGGTGTCCAGTGCCAGCTTGTTGGCGTCCAGCATGGATCTGGCCGCACTGCGAATCCAGCGGTCTGCCAGTGATGGTGTATCGGTTGTCTGGGGCACGTGGCCTTCCGTGTTCTGCAGCACAAATCGCGCGGCGTTCCATAGCTTGTTGCAGAAGTTCCGATACCCCTCGATACGTTTGACGTCGAAGCGAACATCGCGGCCTAGCGTTGCCATCGCACAGAAGGTGAAGCGCATGGCATCCGTGCCATAGGCTTCGATACCGGCGGGAAAATCATCACGCGTGCTCTTGGCGATGCGCGATGCCATCTGTGGTTGCGTGAGATTGGACGTACGCTTCTCGACCAGCGTTTCCAGATCGATGCCATCGATGAAGTCGAGCGGGTCGAGGCCATTGCCCTTGGTCTTCGACATCTTGTTACCCATTGCATCGCGCACGAGGCCATGGATATAGACCTTGCGGAATGGCACTTCATCGGTGAAGTGAAGCGTCATCATGATCATGCGCGCCACCCAGAAGAAGATGATGTCGTGCCCGGTGATGAGTACATCCGTCGGGTGATACAAGTGCATTTCCGGAGTGTCCTCCGGCCAGCCGAGTGTGCCAAAGGTCCATAACGCTGAGGAAAACCACGTATCGAGCACGTCTGGATCAGCGGTCAGCTTGACCGTCGCACCCAGATTGTTCTTGCTCCGCACTTCCTCTTCCGATCGACCAACATACGCGTTGCCGGCTGCGTCATACCAGGCAGGGATCCGATGTCCCCACCATTGCTGTCGTGAGATGGTCCAGTCCTGGATGTTGCGCATCCAGGCGAAATAGGTGTTTTCAAACAGCTTTGGAATGAACTCGATGGCACCGTTTTCAACCGCTTCAATGGCTGGCTTCGCCAGCGATTCCATCTTCATGAACCACTGATCTGTAAGGAATGGCTCGATGACCACGCCGGAGCGATCGCCACGTGGCACCATCAGCTTGTGGTTGTCGATGCGCTCGACGAGCCCCAATTCTGTCAATGCGGCGACCACAGCCTTGCGTGCGGCGTAACGCTCCAGACCGCGAAATGCTTCGGGCGTGTTGTTGTTCATGTGCGCATCGGCAGTCAGGATGTTGACCACCGGCAGGTTGTGACGCTGGCCGACGGCATAGTCATTAAAATCGTGCGCCGGCGTAATCTTGACGCAACCGCTGCCAAAGGCAGGGTCCACATACGTATCTACGATGATCGGAATTTCCCGGCCCACCAGCGGCAAGCGCAGCGTGCGGCCGATCAGATCCTTGTAACGTTCGTCGTCGGGATGCACTGCGACAGCGGTATCACCGAGCAGGGTCTCCGGACGGGTGGTGGCGATGACGATGTAGTCGAGACCATCGGCGGTGAGACCGCTTGTCAGTGGATAGCGGAAGTGCCACATGTGGCCTTGCTCTTCATGGTTTTCCACTTCCAGGTCGGAAATGGCGCTCTGCATCGATGGGTCCCAGTTCACCAGCCGAGTACCGCGATAGATCAAACCCTCTTCATGCAGGCGGACGAACACTTCGGTCACCGCACGGATGAACCCTTCATCCATGGTGAAACGATCACGCGACCAGTCCAGAGACGAGCCCATCCGACGAATCTGCCGGGAGATCGTGCCACCGGATTCAGCGCGCCATTCCCAGACCTTGTCGATGAACTTTTCACGACCAAGTTCGTGCCGATCGACACCTTCATTCTGCAACTGGCGTTCGACCACCATTTGTGTCGCGATCCCGGCATGGTCAGTCCCCATCTGCCAGAGCGCGCGTCGACCGTTCATGCGCTGATAGCGGATGAGTGTATCCATCAGCGTCTGGTTGAACGCATGCCCCATATGCAGGCTGCCGGTAATGTTCGGTGGCGGTATGACGATGCAGTAGCCGGGGCCATTGCCTTGTGGCGCGAAGTGACCGGCTGCTTCCCATTCCTGGTAGAGCGCCTGTTCTATGCCTTTGGGATTGAAACTGCCTTCCATCGTGAGTGCCGGAAAAGTTGATGTTGAAAAATAGGTGAAAGACTGTGGGCCGCGTGGATCAGGCGCCTTGTTCCCAGTCATCGAGTTCGTGGTGGAACAGCGGGTTACCCCGATTACGATAGCGCCGATAGTGTTCTCGACCACTGTCACGATTGTAGCCGACGATAATTTCGGCGACGCGATCAAAGCGGCCGTAGAAATCGGGAACGTCGTCTCCCAGATTGATCATGAGGCCGTCGCACGCCGAAGGTGGTGCCGTGTGTATGCAGACTGGGTGGATGGACGTCACCTCTGCACCGACAGCGTGCGGGATGAATCGATGGGTTGGGTAACTCCACAGATAGTCGTCGATCAGCATGCTTGAGTCATCATCTGCGGTACGAATGTAAATGCGATTGCCGCTCTCCACCGCCTTGGCCGTCAAGGTGCAGGCGAATCTGAACCTCGCTTCGCGATCCACATCCTTGAGCACATAGAAGTCAACGCGTGTCATGCCATGCCGGCTTCACTGACAAGGTAACGGAACAGAGCAGGAACAGGACGCCCACTCGAACCCTTGCGGGGCCCGGAGTAAAACGCCGTGCCAGCGACGTCCAGATGC
>JAYSTS010000190.1:0-2534 GCA_043719475.1 Gammaproteobacteria bacterium
CCCCGCCGGCAACTGCTCGATGCAGACCTGGACACCCTGTTCGCATGGAGCGAGGCGGATTTCATGCAGCGCACCGAAGGTTCAGCGATCCGCCGGATCAACTATCAGCAGTGGCAACGCAACCTCGCGGTGGCGCTCGGCAATGCGCCCTGGAGTGAAACCCGTGTGGCCGCACTCGAAGCGCGCCTGCAAACTGCAGATCATCTGCTGGCAGAACACATTCACTGGGCGCTGGATCAGCTGGAGCGCAGGAAAGTGGTCCGGTAATAACGCAATTCGTCCAGCGATTCGCGAATGTCGGCCAACGCGGTATGCGCACCCTGTTTGCGGAACCCACTGGCGATGGCTGGCTGCCATCGACGCGCCAGCTCCTTCAGTGTGCTGACGTCAATGATCCGGTAGTGCAGGTAAGCCTCCAGGGTCGGCATGTGGCGGAAAAGAAATCGCCGATCCTGCCAGACCGTATTGCCACACAGCGGTGCAGTCTTCTCACCGACATGCGCCTTGATGAACTGCAGAGTCTGGGACTCGGCTTGCGCGAGTGAGACCCCGGACTTGCGCACCCGATCCAGCAGACCGGACTCGCCATGAGTCCGCTGGTTCCATTCATCCATCCCCGTCAGTGTTGCTTCGTTCTGGCTGATGGCAAACACAGGTCCTTCAGCGATGATGTTCAGATCGTCATCCGTCACAAGCGTCGCGATTTCCAATACGGTATCGCGATCCGGATCAAGGCCGGTCATTTCCATATCCATCCACACCAGGCTGCCAGCCATCAGTTACTCCAGGCTCATTTGTTTGCTTCAGCCAATTTGAACTTGATCGACCGGGTAAAGCTACTGTAAGAAGTCTTCTGGATCCGCACCGACTGGCGAAACGCCCCGTATTTCATGACAAGTGTTTCATGACGCGTGTTTCAAACCAGCCTTTCATGAAGGAGAGTTTCCATCAGCACCCCGCGACTTTATGAACCCGAAGAACTGAGCGGACTGGATACCAGTCAATGGATGATCGTCCATGTCGCGCAGGGGGAGGCATTCGCTCAGGCGCATCTGCCAGACGCGCATCTGGTGACGCCTCGCGAACTGGTCATCGGCACACCCCCCGCACCAGGTCGACTGCCGCCAGTTGCGCAAATCGAAGCCATGTTGGGCCGCATTGGCTATCGGCCAGACCAGCACATCGTCGCTTACGATGATGAAGGCGGTGGCTGGGCAGGTCGATTCGCCTGGACGCTCGATGTCATCGGCCACCGCAACTGGGGGTACATCAACGGCGGCGTGCATGCCATGCACGCTTGCGGCGTGCAACTTGCTGCTGGTCCGCCAACAGCTGTTGCACCCACCACCGTACAAGTCGAGCTGCATCGCGAGCCAATCGCCGAGGTCGAGGACATTCTGGCCACACTCGGTTCACCGGATCACGTCGTCCTCGATGTCCGCTCCGCAGAAGAGTATGCAGGGCTTCGTCCGGCCTCCGCTCGCAGCGGTCATATTCCCGGCGCCGTGAACATCGACTGGTTACGCATGCAGGACCCTGCACGCGCAACAAGACTGGTGACCAACATCGTGGCGGTACTTGAATCACAGGGTGTCACACCCGCCAAGCATGTCATCACGCACTGCCAGACTCATCATCGCTCCGGTCTTTCTTATCTTGTGATGCGCTTGCTCGGTTATCCGCACGTTCAGGCCTATCATGGTTCATGGTCCGAGTGGGGAAACCGGGAAGACACTCCGATCGAACGGTGACCAATCCGGATCGGCTGGGGAGCGCTGCGTGAGTTTCTTTGTCAACCTGCAACGGATACTGCCTCAGCATCTGCTGTCGCGCACGGTCGGCCTGCTCGCCAGTTCCCGCCTGCCATTCATCAGCTCGCCGTTCATTCGCCTGTTTGCCCGCAGTTACGACGTCAACATGGCTGAAGCCGATCGCAGCGATCTGGCGGACTATGCATCATTCAACGATTTCTTCACCCGCACCCTCAGGCCGGGCGCCCGGCCGTTTCCGGCCGATTCGCGGGCGTTGCTGTGCCCAGCCGACGGGGTGATCAGTCAGGTCGGTCGCATCGAGAATGGCACCTTGCTGCAGGCCAAGGGTATTCGTTACTCCTTTGCGGCACTTGCTTGCGAGGCCGCCACTGCAGAGTTTGAAGGCGGACAGTTTGAAGGCGGACAGTTCCTTACCGTCTATCTCGCGCCACGTGACTATCATCGTGTGCATTTGCCCATCGCCGGCGAGTTGCGTCAGAGCGTAGCCATTCCAGGCGCCCTGTTCTCCGTCAATGGCCATACGGAAGGCGAGATAGAAGGCCTGTTCTGCCGGAACGAACGACTGGTGATGTCGTTCAGCACCGAAATCGGGCGCATGTTGGTCATCATGGTGGGCGCCATGATTGTGGCCAGCATCGAGACCGCCTGGCCTGGGCCACGCTCGCCATACCGACAGAAGATCGTTCGAGAGCACGGCTTAGGCTTTGCACGCGGCGATGAAGTTGGCCGGTTTCTGCTGGGCTCGACGGTCATTCTCGCGTT
>JAYSTS010000020.1:0-8211 GCA_043719475.1 Gammaproteobacteria bacterium
GCATTGGTACGAGTCGATATGAGCGAGTACATGGAGAAACACTCCGTCGCCCGTCTGATCGGTGCGCCGCCGGGGTACGTCGGTTACGAAGAAGGTGGCATGTTGACGGAGAAAGTTCGCCGTCGACCCTATTCGCTGATTCTGCTCGACGAGATCGAAAAAGCGCATCCAGATGTTTTCAACATCCTGCTGCAAGTACTTGATGACGGGAGACTTACCGATGGTCACGGAAGGACAGTCGACTTTCGGAATACGGTACTCGTCATGACATCGAATCTAGGTTCGTCAGCGATTCAGACACTCACTGAGGAAGGGCATGCCGACCGAATCACCAGTACAGTCATGGGGGTCGTCAGCCAGCATTTTCGGCCGGAGTTCATCAATCGGATCGACGACATCGTTGTCTTTCATCCCCTCTCGCGTGAGCACATGCGGGACATTGCAGACATCCAGCTTGCCACCTTGCGCCGTCGGCTTCAGGAGCAAGACCTCGATATCGAAGTCGACGAGGCGGCCTACGAGTTGCTGGTCGAAGAGGGCTACGACCCGGTTTACGGTGCGAGGCCGTTGAAGCGGGTATTGCAGAAGCGGATTGAGAATCCGTTGTCGAGTCGTCTGCTGCGGGGTGACTTCGTTCCCGGCAGCAGGATTCACGTCAGCGTCAAGGGCGGAAAATTGCAGTTTACTTGATTGAATATGGCCGGGGAGCCCGATAAACCGGGGTTCCCTCGATCATCGATAGGCTTTGGATATTGTATGGATATACAGTATCTCGTAAACTTTCGACAATAGAAGCGAGTGTCTGGTTCTGTAGTTGCGGAGCGATCACCATGAGCAATTCAACGAATTTTCGCGTCTCAACACCGCATCCTCCGGTTCAGTCGGTCCTGCCGCTTTTTGATGTACTTTTAGATGACCCTTTTGATGTACTTTTAGATGTAACAGAGCTTGGCGGCGTCGAGTGTAGTGATGCGGCAGCGCAGACTCTGCACGTCAAGTCCGTGCGAAGTCCAGATCCATTGAAACAAGCGCGGCGAGTCGCCACTGCACTGCGGCGCGGTGAGATTGCGGTCGGTGCCAGGCAGGCAGCTGTGAACTCTCTCTGCCAGTACCTGATTGATTCCTTGCAGTCCCCCTCATCCAGAATTCCGCACTAATTCCGCACTAATTCCGCACTGAGCCCGGTACGCGTCTTGGCGGTCAGTGCCCGTTTTGGAGACCCTTTGTCCTTGCCTTTGTCCTTGCCATTGAATCTGTGAAGGATATCCGGGTACCGTGTCGGTACTCTGGCTAGCATGTTCTGCTCGTCAGCTCATCGACAGGGAATTCAATGATCAGGAAGTGCATTTTTCCAGTGGCCGGTTACGGTACGCGTTTTCTGCCTGCCACGAAGGCAATGCCTAAGGAAATCCTGCCAGTACTCGATAAACCTCTTGTGCAATACGGGGTGGAAGAGGCATTGGAAGCGGGCCTTACCGATATCGGTTTTGTTACCGGTCGAGGCAAGCGGGCGATCGAAGATCATTTCGATATCAGTTATGAGCTTGAGCATCAAATCGAAGGCACGGGCAAAGAGCGCATGCTCGACGGCATACGTAAGCTGATTGATGAGTGCACTTTTTCATATACACGACAGGTCAAAATGAACGGCCTGGGCCATGCCATTCTGACCAGCCGGACCATCGTCGGTGATGAGCCTTTTGCGGTAGTGCTGGCTGACGACCTGTGCTTTGGTGAGACCGAGGGCGTGCTGACACAGATGGTTCGACTCTATGAAGAACATCAATGCAGCATTGTCGCCATCGAAGAGGTGCCCATGGAAAACGTTTCCAGCTATGGAGTTGTCGCTGGAACCGCCATGAGTGATCGTCTGATCCGAATAACCGACATGGTGGAAAAACCCAAGCCGGAGGATGCGCCCACCAATTTGGCGATTATTGGTCGCTACATCCTGACACCAGATATTTTCTCGATCATCGAATCAACACCACCGGGCCGTAACGGAGAGGTCCAGATCACCGACGCTTTGATGCAACAGGCGAAACAAGGTCGGGTTATCGGCTACAAGTTTGCCGGTCGTCGTTTTGACTGTGGCAACGTCGATGGTTTTGTCGAAGCGACAAACTATTGTTACGAGAACTTTTACCGTAAACGCAAGTAACAGCGAAACCTGGTTGTCAGCGTCCGTTGAGTCGGATTGATGGGGCGACGGTTTGAGAGGCGATTGAAACTTCGGGAAGCGGGGAAGCGAAGATTAAGGGGGGCTTTTCGTTGAGTGAAATATTTCTGCTGGAGCAGTTGAGGAAAAAGTCTTGGCAGCCGATCAGCCTGCCTACGCCGTTGGCGGTGCATCAGTTGCCAACCCCGGCCTTGGTCCTCAATCGGCAGGTCATGGAGAGAAATCTGGCTCGCATGGCCGAGCACTTAGGCGAGCATGGAAAAAAAGCACGCCCTCATGCTAAAACACACAAATGCGCGATCCTTGCGCACGCCCAACTGGATCATGGTGCGGTTGGACACTGTGCAGCCAAACTCGGTGAGGCGGCTGCGCTGATCCTTGCCGGCATTGGCAAGGTCCTGATCACGTCACCCATCGTTAGTCCGGGCAAGATCGTGGTGCTCGGTCAATTGGCGGGCGAGGCGACGGAACTGACGCTGGTTGTCGACAGCTGGGTTGGCATGCAGATGTTGCTGGACCACTTCCCGCAGGGTCGCCAACTGGGTGTGGTGCTTGATATTGATGTGGATATGGGGCGCACCGGATGTCGAGATGAAGATGCAGCGCGTCGCATTCTAGAAGCTATCGAGCGCGACCAACGTTTCCATCTGGCGGGCATCCAGCACTACGCTGGACATCTCATGCATCTAGCGTCTTTTACTGAGCGCTCAGAACGATCACTGACTTCCTGGGGCCGTGCACTGGAGTTTGCCAAACGTGTGTGTGGTGAGTTGCCGGCGATCGTGACGGGTGGTGGATCAGGGACCTACGCGATCGATGTAAAGGTACCTGAGATTACTGACCTGCAGGTCGGCAGCTATCTCTTCATGGATCGTGAATACATGGATATTCAGTCGGTGACAGGAGAGAATTTCCACGAGTTCGAGCCATCCCTGACTGTTGCCTGTACCGCCATCAGCGCGCCACTGGCGCCGTTGAGTGCGGTTACGGTCAATGGTGGATTCAAGGCGTTTGCAGCCGACAGCGGCGTCCCCGTCATTCATGGTGGACCGCCGGGCAAATTCAGATTTGCCGGCGATGAACATGGTGTTTTTCGCGTGACAACAGGTGATGCACCAGCACTTGGTAGCGTCCTCCAATTCGTGGTGCCCCACTGCGATCCGACGGTTAATCTGCATGATGTCTATTGGGTGCAGGAAGCTGATGGACTGGTTCATACGGTGTGGCCAATCACCGCGCGAGGCGCGCTCTGGTAAGCCCGCCAGATATCCGTTCCTGGATAAACGATAGGGGAGGGTTGATCGATGCTGGAGATCATTCAGTCCGGCGGCTGGCTTATGGTGCCCATCCTGTTGTGCAGCATCATCGCCGCCGCCATCAGTGGTGAGCGGTTGTGGTCGCTGCAGCGCAGCCGGGTCTTGCCCGCAAATCTTCTAGCCAGAACCTGGACCAGTCTCAAGAACGGTGAGATCGACGCTCAACGCTTGCGTGAATTACGGATGGGCAGTGCGTTGGGATCGGTGTTCGCATCAGGCATTGCCAATACGCGGCGTGGCCGGGAAGTTGTCAAACAGGCGATGACTGAAGCTACCGATCAGGTCAGTCATGAGCTCGAGCGTTATCTGACGGCCCTCGGCATCATCGC
This sequence comes from Gammaproteobacteria bacterium, assembly GCA_043719475.1. GTDB lineage: Bacteria > Pseudomonadota > Gammaproteobacteria > Pseudomonadales > Azotimanducaceae > SYFY01. The sequence continues at coordinate 3,825 of JAYSTS010000020.1, forward strand.
ATCCATCGCCCCCCTGCTTGGATTGCTTGGCACGGTGTGGGGGATGATCGACGTGTTCAGCGAGTTGATGGCAGCCGGTGCCGGGAATGCAAGCATGCTCGCAGGTGGCATCTCCAAGGCACTGATCACCACAGCGGCAGGTCTGACCGTTGCCATACCTGCACTGATGTTTCACAAGTTCTTTCAGCGTCGGGTCGATGAGCTGGTAGTCAGCATCGAGCAGGAGTCCGGCAAACTTGCCGATATCATGCACGGCGACGTTGACGACCCGCGGTTCTGAGCGTACTGGATCATGGCACGAAGACGACGCGGACGGCACGAAACGACCATCGATATGGCACCGCTCATCGATGTGGTGTTCCTGCTGCTGATTTTTTTCATGGTATCAACCAACTTCGTTCGAGAATCCCAGTTGCGAATCAGCCTCCCCGAAGCAACCGGCGTGCCGAATGAGGATCGTCCTAACATCATCGAACTCATCGTCGATCAAGGCGGTGATTACGCGGTCGATGGGCGATTGCTCGTGAATAATTCACTGGAGACGTTGATTACGGCGTTGGCTGAAGCCAAAAAGCGTTCGCCAGAAGACGTCAACCTCACCATCACTGCGGACGCCAACGCGAAGCATCAATCGGTGGTTCGCGCCATGGACGCGGCTGGCAAAGTCGGGCTGGTTCGCATCAGCATCACTACCCAACAGCCTGCGACCCAGGTAACGGCCCAAGATGAGCGAGACGACTGACCCCATCGTGCCGACGGCAACCGATCCAGCACCTCGCCGGGATTGGGTGAACTACAAGCGTCTGCTGAAGTATGTCCGTCCGTACGGCTGGATTTTTTTGTTATCGGTGATTGGATTTTTTGCCGCCAGTGGCGCTGAAGCCTACATGGCGCGCTTGCTCGGTGATCTCATCGACAACTGGGGTGCAACAGGCACGGATGTCGCGGCGACCATCGCCCTGACAATGTTCCTTGCCGCGTTGATGCGGGGTCTGGGAAACGTTGTGGGTGAACTGTTGCTGTCGTCAGTCAGCATGAACGTCGTGCACAATCTGCGAACAGAGCTCTTCGATCACCTCCTGGTGCTGCCGAGCAGCTATTTTGATGCCAGTTCCCAGGGACATCTGGTTTCGCGCCTCACCTTTACGGTCACCCAACTCAGGGACACCGGCACCGATGCGCTGAAGACCATCGTGCAGGATGGTGGCAAGGTCATCATCTACTTCGTGGCCATGCTGTTACTCAGTTGGAAACTCACTCTGATATTTATTGCTGCGGCACCGTTGCTGGCGTTGGTCGTGATGTTCTCCAGTCAGCGTTTTCGCAAGCTCTCGCGCCGTATTCAGGATTCGATGGGCGATGTCACCCACATCAGTGGTGAAGCTGTGGGCGGTTATCGGGTGGTGAAAATTTATGGTGGTGAAAGTTACGAACAAGGCAGGTTCCATCACGCCAGTCATCGAAATCGACGCCAGAATCTGAAAATGATCACCACCAAGGTGTTCAGCACCGAGATCAACGAGATATTGGTCGCCGCAGCCATCTCGGGTTTGATTCTGGTGTTGTTTCTGACCGGCGTTGGGGTGGAGATGACTTCGGGGCAGGTGGTCTATTTTCTCAGTCTTGCCAGTCTCATGGCGCGGCCGATCCGCAAGTTGTCCGAAGTCAACGCCAAGCTCCAACGAGGTTTGTCCGCCGCTGAAGATGTGTTCGCGCAACTGGACACACCGAGCGAGCGAGATAGCGGTACGCTTGAAGCGGGTCGAGTTGAAGGTCGACTCGAGTTCCGCAACGTTTCGTTCGCCTATGATCGCAGCCGCAATGAAGTGCTGCGCGGTATCAGTCTGCGCATCGAACCTGGACAAACCGTCGCTCTGGTGGGCCGATCCGGTAGTGGGAAATCCACGCTGGCCAGTCTTATCCCCCGTTTCTACGACATTGATTCAGGCGAAATCCTGCTCGATGACAAACCGATCACGGCCTACAGCCTGCGTTCGCTCCGCGACCAGATCGCACTGGTAACCCAACAGATCACGCTGTTCAACGATACCCTCGAGCGCAACGTTGCCTACGGCAGTCTTGCCAACACTGATCGGGATCGCGTCTGGCATGCACTTGAGCGGGCGCATGCGGCGGACTTCATCCGTGCCATGCCTGAAGGGATCGAGACCCTCGTCGGGGATGACGGTGTGCTGCTGTCTGGCGGTCAGCGACAACGGGTGGCCATTGCTCGTGCGCTACTAAAGGACGCGCCAGTGCTTATTCTTGACGAGGCTACCTCAGCACTGGACACCGAGTCGGAACGGTTTATCCAGGCAGCGCTCGCCGAAGTGATGAAGGGGCGAACCACACTGGTGATCGCGCATCGACTCTCTACCATCGAGTCGGCAGACCTGATTGTGGTCATGCAGGACGGCAGGATTGTGGAGACGGGTACCCATCGAACCTTGATGGGGCAAGCTGGCACTTATGCGGGACTTCATTCTGCGCAGTTCGAAGACAAGGCTGCGGCCGGTACGCCGTCAGTAACGCCGAACGCTCAGTCATTCTCCGGGTTAAAATCAAGCGGCCTGCGGAAGCGACTCAGTCATCCGGTGATGCCTGTGTTGGCAGCGACAAGCTTCGAGCGGGCATGGGATCGGGACGCAAGCTGGCTCGTACTGCTTCGACCACTGAGCTGGGTTTATGGTTTGGTCACTCGCCGGCGCAAACGACGGCTGACGCATCCTGCGTACCCACGAACGAGACTACCGGTACCCGTCATCGTCGTTGGCAATATCACCGTTGGCGGTACTGGCAAGACCCCGTTGGTGATGGCGTTGATAGATTTGTTGGTTCGACTTGGATTTTCGCCTGGAATCGTGACGTGCGGTTATGGCGGGAAACTGGGTGGCGCAATAGAACAGGTGCCGAGCGAAGGCGATCCTGCGCGTTATGGTGATGAAGCCCCTCTGTTGGCTCGTCGTACCCGAGTGCCAGTGTATGCCGGCCAGGACAGAGTTGCCGCCGCACAGCAGCTCCTAACGCTGCACGACTGCGATGTAATCGTCGCTGACGATGGCTTGCAGCACTACCATCTCAATCGTGACTTTGAGATTGCCCTGGTTGATGGCACGCGGGGATTTGGCAATGGGTATCTCCTCCCGGCAGGGCCGCTACGTGAGTTGCCCGACCGACTGGCTGAGGTTGATCTGGTGATCGCGAGTGGAAAACCCTGGCCTGGCTGCGCAGGGGTGATGGAACTGAAGCCGGCAGCGCTGATCCGTTGGGATGATTCACACTTCGAGAGTCCTGATTTTCTTCCTGAAGGCACACACATCCATGCCGTTGCCGGCATCGGCAGTCCCGCCCGATTTGCGGCAACGTTGCAGCAAATAGGGCTTGCGCCACAGATACACGCCTGGCCGGATCACCACGCCTTTGATGGAAGTGAAGTGCAGTTTGATGACGATCATCCGGTGGTGGTCACCGAAAAGGACGCGATCAAGCTGCGCAAGTGTGTGCCCTCTCACCCACGACTTTGGATACTGCAGGTTGATGCCACCTTGAGTGTCGAGCTTGAAGATGAGATTACCCGTAAGCTCGTTGAGCGAAGCATCAGGCCGGGGCAAAACAAACGATCATGACCACGTTTCACGTTGTTATTCCGGCTCGGTACGGGTCTACCCGCTTACCTGCCAAACCACTAGCTCTTGTTGATGGTCTGCCGATGGTGGTGCAGACAGCACACAGCGTCGCACAGGCCAATCCTGCATCGCTGATCGTTGCGACCGATGATCAACGGATCATTGATGTCGTTGAGGCAGCCGGGTTTCGTGCTTTCATGACCCGCGCAGATCATCCGTCCGGGAGTGATCGGGTACTTGAAGTTGTCGATCGATTAGAGCTAAACGTTGATGACATTGTCATCAACGTGCAGGGAGATGAACCTCTGATACCTGCGCAGGTCCTACAGCAACTGGCGGATGCACTTGCGAATTCGGAGGTTGGAGTAGCCACACTGTGTGAGCGCATTCATTCACGCTCCGAGGTTTTCAATCCGAATGTGGTCAAGGTGGTTCGGGACCAGGAGGGACGCGGCCTGTATTTCTCAAGGGCGCCGATTCCGTGGGCTCGAACTGAGTTCGCGAGCGATTCTGCGCAGCTACCTCACGCACCGGGGTATTTGCGTCACATCGGCGTGTATGCCTACCGGGTATCGGCGCTGCGTCAGTTTGTCACCCTTCCGCCAGGCAGACTGGAGCAGGTGGAAGCCCTGGAGCAGCTCAGGTTGCTGGAGAATGGGCTGCCCATCCTCGTACTCGACTCGGTGGTATCGGTACCTGGTGGGGTTGATACCCTAGATGATCTACGGCGAATCAACAATCGGGCGCGATGACGGTTTGCG
>JAYSTS010000191.1:0-2533 GCA_043719475.1 Gammaproteobacteria bacterium
TCCTGAATCTGGCGCAAATGCTTGATTTTGCTGCGCTCGGAAACAGCGGGTTCAACTTCTACGACGGCAGCGGCCGTCTGACCGAAGTACTCACCTATCGCCAACTGCGCTTCGATGCCCAACATCTGGCTCGTCAGCTGTTGTCACTCGGCCTCAATCGGCTGAGCCGGGTTGCGATCATTGCTGACACGACACCTTTGTTTCATCGTGTGTTTTTTGCCTGCCAGTATGCCGGGTTCATTCCTGTACCCATGCCGGCCGCCCTGTTTATGGGTGGCGCAGACAATTATGTTGCTCAGATTCATCGCATGCTGCAAAGCTGTACGGCATCCGTCGCGATTGCACCACCGGGATATGAAGAGTTATTGGCTCGCGCGAGCCACGGATTGCCGCTGACATGGCACGGTGGTTCTGAAGCGCTGGCCGCACTACCTGAAGCAGACGTCGCGCTCGAACCATTGATCGACCATGAACCGGCCTACCTGCAGTACACATCAGGCAGCACCCGTTTCCCGCGCGGCGTGGAAATGCCCGAACATTCCGTCATCTGCAATCTCAATGAGATTTCGGACAAGGGTGTGCGCATGACAGCCAGTGATCGGCTGGTCTCCTGGCTGCCGTTTTATCACGATATGGGTCTGGTGGGATTTGTCCTGGTTCCCCTTTGCCGGCAGCTGTCCGTTGACTACCTGAGTCCACGAACGTTTGCCATGCGACCTCGCCTCTGGCTCAAGATCATTTCCGATAACAAGGGCACAGTCTCTTCCAGCCCGCCGTCTGGATATGGCCTGTGTGCAACCCGGCTGCGCCTGACCACCGATCAACAGAAGTATGACCTGTCGAGCTGGCGCGTGGCCTGCATCGGCGCAGAGCGCATCAATGCCCGCTTGCTGGTGGCGTTTGCCAACGTCGTCAAAGACATGGGGTTCAGTCCCAAGGCATTTGTTGCCTGTTATGGGATGGCTGAATGTGGGCTTGCAGTCAGTTTCGCGCCACTTGGCGAAGGGCTCAAAGTGGACGTGGTCGACAAAGAACTGATCACGACTCTGGGTCGTGCGACCCCTACCGACAATGAGCACGACTCCCTCGAACTGGTGGATTGTGGGCGCCTGCTACCCAGTTATGAGTACCGCATCACCGACGGTTCTGGTCGCAAACAACCAGACCGCCAGTGTGGACACATCCAGGTGAAGGGCCCGAGCGTGATGCGCGGCTACTTCAACGATCCAGAGGCCACCCGCCTCGTGCTGAGCGCCGACGGCTGGCTCGATACCGGCGACATCGGCTACTGTGTTGAAGGACATCTTTACGTCACTGCACGCAGCAAGGACGTCATCATCGTGCACGGTCGGAATATCTGGCCTCAGGATCTCGAGCAGCTTGCTGAAAGCTGTCCCGGGGTACGTCACGGCGATACCACGGCTTTTGAGGTAACCCGTCCCGATAGCGATCCACTCGTGGTCGTGGTGGTTGAAACCAAGCGGCCGGACCCGGAATTGCGCAAGATCATTTCCGCGAAAGTCCGCAGCAGCTTCGGTGTGTCATGCCACGTCGAGCTGGTGCCGCCAAAAACACTCCCGAAGACGTCATCCGGCAAACTGTCGCGTGCTACGGCCCGACTCGGTTTTCTGGCACGCGTAGGCTGGGACGAAAACGGCAATCCGACTTCGCAGATGGCTATTGAGGGGTATGGCTGAGCACTCTGGCTCAGGTGCATCACTTCTCCCCGAGCCTCCTCGCCCCGAGCCTCTTCGAACAGAAGTCAAATCGCATCGTGTTCTGCTGACCGGCGCCACTGGTTTTATCGGCCGCCATGTCGAGCGTCAGTTGCTCGACGCTGGCCATCAGGTACTGGCGATCGTTCGGCCGGAAAGAACTTCCATACCGCTCGACCCTCGCACATCCGTCATTCGAGCGAGCCTGCTTGATCCCGTCGGGATTGGCACCGCCCTTGCCCAGGCTACTGCAGTGATACACCTCGCCGGTGCCGTACGCGGCGCTACCGCTGGCGAATTTTCGGCGGTCAACGTTGATGGCGTGCGTGTCATGCGCGACGCGATACTCGACACCAACCCCGATCTTCCAGTCCTGCTGATGTCATCACTGGCGGCAAGCTTCCCGGAATTGTCCGAGTACTCGGCAAGCAAGCGGGCTGGCGAAGATCTGCTCACCGCAGACGTGCGACTGCGCTGGACCGTTATTCGACCACCTGCCGTTTATGGTCCCGGCGACAAGGAACTGCGTCTGCTGCTCAATCTCCTCCGGAGGGGCGTGATCATCATTCCCGGTAATCCTGAGCAACGACTGTCATTCATCCACGTCACCGATCTGGCCGCAGCCTGCGTACATTGGCTGACACACCATCAGATCCTCGCTCATCGAGTATTCAGCATCGACGACGGCAGAGCAGATGGCTACGATTGGCCTGCTATCGAGAGTGAAGTGTGCGAACGACACCTGCTGAAGGTTGTGATTCCTCCTGGTTTGTTGAGAGTGCTTGGCCGTGTGAACGGCTGGGTGGCTGATCGGCTCG
>JAYSTS010000192.1:0-5428 GCA_043719475.1 Gammaproteobacteria bacterium
AAGCACAGCCTCGATCATATCGCGGCTTAGTTGACCGGGCCTGAGAATGCGCGGTCGTGCTGCGGTGAGGTCAACGATGGTGGACTCGATGCCGACCGAACAGGGGCCACCGTCGAGAATCATGTCGACGTCCGCACCCAGTTCTGCAAGAACATGCGCCGCCGTTGTTGGACTGATATGTCCGAATTGATTGGCGGATGGTGCAGCGATGCCACCGCCAAATTCGCGTAACAGTTCAAGTGCTACCGGGTGCGCAGGTACTCTTAGGCCGATCGTCTCCTGCCCGCCGGTCACGGCGTCAATCACGTCGCTTGCGCGCCTTAAAATCATGGTCAGTGGCCCCGGCCAGAATGCCTCGGCCAGCTGCAACGCAAAGAGCGGGACATTCGGACTCCAGAGTGGCAATTGCTGCACGTTGGCGATGTGAACAATCAACGGGTGATCTGCTGGTCGCCGCTTGGCGGTGAACACACGATTCACCGCGACCGTGTTGCGCGCATCAGCGCCAAGCCCATAGACGGTTTCGGTTGGAAAGGCGACCAGCCCGCCGGCGCGAAGCAGATTCGCCGCGCGGGTGATCGCCGCCGGGTCGGGATTGGCCGGGTCGGGATTGGTCAGTAGTAACGCGCTCACAACGATCGACTCATTCGATCATCGTGAACGCAATCTCGCTCTCGGCGCGGAAGGGCACCAGCGAATCGCGGCCAAACGGTAGGGATGCGGGTATCTGTTGGGCACGTCGCAGCAGCGTGATGCGATCGGTGTTGCGAGGGAGCCGGTAGTAGTCAGGTCCGAACTCACTGGCGAACGCCTGTAGACGATCCAGACGATCTACCTGATCGAACGCCTCTGCGTACAGTTCGATCGCGGCGTGCGCTGTGTAAATACCTGCACATCCGCAGGCGATCTCCTTGGTATGGCGTGCGTGGGGTGCGCTGTCAGTACCGAGGAAAAATTTAGGATTGCCGCTGGTTGCCGCACCAACCAGAGCTTCACGGTGGATTTCACGTTTCAGCACTGGCAAACAATAGTGGTGCGGACGAATGCCGCCGGTAAACAGGCTGTTGCGATTGAGCAGAAGATGATGCGCCGTAATCGTCGCAGCGATTAGCGCCGAAGACTGCTCGACAAACGTAACCGCTTCTGCGGTGGTGATGTGTTCCAGCACGATCCGCAGTTTCGGAAATTGACGTATGGTCGGCTTGAGTTGATCGGTAATGAACACACGCTCACGATCGAAAATATCGACGCGAGGGTCGGTCACCTCACCGTGCATCAACAATGGCAGATCGTGGGCCTGCATGGCCGCCAGCGCGTCGGTGCAGTGCGCAAGATCGCGCGCGCCAGCATCGGAGTGGGTCGTCGCCCCAGCCGGGTAGTACTTCACGCCGTGGATGAAGCCACTCGCCTTCGCCTCGGCAATGTCGGCTGCGGTCGTCGTCTCCGTGAGATACAGCGTCATCAGTGGTTCGAAGCGCGCGCCCGTTGGCAAGGCCGCCAGAATTCGATCCCGATAGGCACCCGCCAAAGCGACGGTGGTAATCGGTGGTACCAGGTTGGGCATCACGATGGCGCGCGCAAACTGACGAGCCGTGTCTGGGAGAACTGCAGCAAGGGCTACGCCATCACGCAAGTGCAGGTGCCAATCGTCCGGGCGCGTGATTGTGAGTTGGGTTGGCTTGGACTGCACCTTCACATCTCTCCTGTGTGCTGCGCAAAGCAAATTCCTGGATCCACCTTCATCGGGCATCGCCGGGTATGCAGGCGCGTCGATCAACGATCAGATGCGCCATAAGTTGATGGTTTGGAATCCGGCTGTGCCGGAGCATTCGCGCCGAGAGTTGAGCGGAGCTTTGCGCCATTCTCACGCCACCACGCATACAGGATGCTCACGTCCCAGCCGATGCAGAAATGTTTGACGCCCATTTCGATATAGCGTGCGGCCTGATCCGGGTTGCCGAGTTCAACCCGGGGATGCAAACCTTTGCGCAAGGCGGTTTCGATGGTCAGACGTTCGGCTTTCTGGACGTCGGGATGTCGTTGATTGCCGGCCTGGCCGATGCTCATGGCGTAGTCGGAAGGACCGAACTGGACCATGTCGATGCCGGGTACCGAGAGAATATTCTCGATGTCCTCGACGCACTGGCGCTTTTCCACCATCAGAGCAATGACGACATCATCAAGGGCGTTGACGTAGGCCTGGCTGCCGGCTTCGATGATCATGCCAACATCACGTCGCATCCCGACGCCCATCAGACCATTGCGGCCGGGTGTTTCGGCCCGCACTGCACGGACGCAGGCGTGTGCATCTTCGAGCGTCCGTACGTCGGCGAACAATACACTTTGAAAGCCCGCACCAATGGCGCGCATCGCCTGATGTGTCCACTCACCTTGTTCAATCTTGATCATGCCACCAAGGCCCGCAATCTCGAAGGCACGACCGAGATTGTCGAGATCGTGCAGGTTGAATGGCGCGTACTCGGCGGTGAATTCGATGTAGTCGTAGTGACCGGTCTTGCCGACCAGTTCCACCAGCGTTGGCCAGACCGATAGCAGATGCGTGCCCAGCGTCGGCTCACCGGCATTTAGTTTGGAGCGGAGCAGATTGGGGCGCATCGCTAATTCTCCTTCAGGCCTCTCACACGCCGGAGAGCCTATCAGGCATCCGGCTCTGCGTCCCCAGTCTGCGCCTGCGCGCGATCAGCCGCGGGCTTTGCGTGCCGCTGCCTGATCGGCCAGTGCCTGTTTGACGCTGGATCGGGCGGCGACTGCGTCATACCAGGCTTGCGCACCCGGCACTGCGGTGAACAGATCGATGCCAGCGTTCTGCTTGGCTGACAGGCTGGCCAGCGAGAATGCCCAGTAAGCCGACAAGTCCGCGTACGTAAACTGGTTGCCAGCAATCCATGGTGAGAACTTCACGAGCTTGTTGATGGCAGCAATACCTTTGGGCAGGTCCTGGGCGATGCCATCCTTCACATCGGCAGCCACTTCACGTCCGAACAGAACGCCAAGCCCTCGCCGCGCCACCAATTCGACGTACAGCTCGATCGACTGCACCAGTTCCCGCACCTTGGCTCGCGCGAACAGATCGGCAGGCAGGAGTGGAGGGCTTGGCTGTAGCTCTTCCAGATAGTCGAGGATGGCGTGGGTCTCCGAGAGGAAGCCTGCTTCAGTCTCGATACACGGGATTTTGCCCATGGGGCTTTTCTCAAGATAGGCCGGTTCCTGTGAGGGTGGTGCGAACACGGCTTCGAACGGGATGTTCTTTTCCAGCAGTGCGGTCTTGACGGTGTTGTAGTAGTTGCTGAGTGGTGCGCCATGCAGTTTGATCATGTGAGCTCTCCTGATAGGTGTGGTAGTGGTTGGCCCGTTGCTGTCTCGAAGAAGATGAGCTGTATCGCCAACGTGCAGGGTTCACCGACGACGTCCAGCGTCGGCGAGCAGTTCGTGCTGTCGAAAGATTTGAGCGTCATGGCGGCGAAGTTTAGGCGTTTAGTTGCGTCAAGCAACACGGAGATCCCCTCACGGCGCAAGCTTCATGGAGTGCGCTTCATGAAGCGAGCCAGTTGAGGGCAATTCTATTTTAACGATCAACTGCGCTGGCAATGTTACAAGGTGATTTTCCAAGGTTGTTGTTGCCCCCGGCCCACTGGCACTATTCCCCAAACCCACGAGACATGTGATAACCATGACCCGATACTCTGCCCGCCAGTTGAAAGAGGGTGCAGTCAGCTTCCCCGGCGCATTTGACTTCGATGAACGGCCGGAAGGCATCAGTCCACGACGACTGCCAGCCTGGACCCGCATACAGATTCCAAAGGCCATGGATGCCATGTTGCGTATGCCTTCTGGTGTGCGCATGACGTTCCGGACGGACGCGCGGGAGATCCGGCTGTTTGTGCAAACGACAAGACTCGTTACCCCGCCGCAGTCAGCACGCCCGGTCGTCTTCGATCTGGTCGTGAATGGCGTGCTGACCATTAGTTTCAGTTCAGATCAGGGCAATACGATTCTGCTGGATCGAAAGAACCCGACGCTGTTTGAACTGGTGCGTGGCGCCGCCTATGAGGTTGTCTTCCCTGAGCTTCCACCAGGCGAGAAAAGTTGCGAGCTCTGGTTGCCCCACAATGCCTACGTGGAAATCAGGGCACTCGACGTTGACGTTACGGCGACGGTGTCGGCGATCAGCATCCCGACAGCGCGTCGCTGGATCCATTACGGCAGTTCCATCAGCCACTGCATGGAAGCCGCGCAACCCACCGGGACCTGGCCAGCGGTTGCGGCGCGACTGGCTCGGGTCAATCTGCAGAGCCTCGGGTTCGGCGGGCAATGTGTTCTCGATCCGTTTGTCGCACGGACCATTCGCGACGCTTGCGCTGATGTCATCTCGATCAAGACCGGCATCAACATCATCAATGGGGATTCCATGCGCGAGCGTGTTTTTGCGCCTGCGCTGCATGGTTTCCTCGACACGATTCGCGAAGGCTGCGCGGACACACCGATCGTGCTGGTCTCACCCATTTTTTGTCCGAGTGCAGAGCATCGTCCTGGTCCTACCATGCCCAACGCGGCGGGCAAGTTTGTCACTCTGGCCGGACATGAAGTCATACAGAGCGGCTGCATGACGCTGACCCGTGTGCGTGAAATCATCCAGGAGGTGGTCTCGGTTCGGCAGCGCGCGGGCGATACGAACCTCCACTATCTCGATGGATTGCAATTGTTCGGTGAGGCGGATGCCGGAGACCTGCCGGACGATCTCCATCCCAATCCGCCAGGATATGCCCGCATGGGTGAGCGATTTGCGAAGGCGGTGTTTTCAGGCTCTGGTCTGAACCTGCTTTCATAGAACAGGACGCGATAAGAAAACCAGATTGCTGACGAGTGTGGTCAGCTCGCATGCCGATCACGCTTTAACCTCAATTGGACAAAAATTACGCAACCGAAAATACTGTGCAGGGGTATTCAGACCTTCGGAACGATTGACTGGAGAGAAGGTCGGGATTTCGTGAATTTGTGTGAGCGATCTCCTGATCGCGATCTTCGATGATCCCGACAATCGCGGTCAGGAGACCGCTCCCACAAGAGAACACAAAATCACGATACGCAATGTCTGTGGGAGCGATCTTCGATGATCGCGATTTTTGTAACGGTCTATGTCGAAAATCGGCACAGGAGGAATCGTTGGGGCGGCGCTGGTGGGCGCGTTCCGGGACCGCTCCTGCAGCGGGGAGGGCTGCCCGACGTCGCGATGGGTTGTGCGCCTGCAGCTTTACCGAATACTGTCGAATCAAGGTTAATTACCTTCAGAGAGCGGAAGACTCCAACGACATGATTCTGACGCAAGACCGAGGACGCGTACATGCCTTACGTTGAATAGACCAGAGGCACTGAATGCGTTCAATGGCCCGTTGTTCGACGCGCTCGC
>JAYSTS010000193.1:0-14740 GCA_043719475.1 Gammaproteobacteria bacterium
GTTTGAGGCGCGTAGTGGGCGCTACGCAACGAAAACGAACGGAAAAGCGGGCCGAAGTGGCGCCGCCGCAGCCTGTCGAGCTTCTGCCGCGCAGACTCCTAGCGACCAATAACCGATGATGCCGCCAAGCAGGGCACCAATGGCAAGCCCTGCCTGCGACATCGATCCCATCTGACCAAAGTGATGGTGATAGCTGGCTTCGTTCCGGTCTTCGGCCAGTGAATCGTGCAGCAGTGCCGCGTTATTACCTGAAAACAAGGCTCTGGACGTCCCCTCGAGAAATGCACCGACGAACAGCAGCAGCTCACCCGAAGCGGCTGCATAGGCGCAGATCGCAAGCACCGACAGAAAGGCGCCAGAGATCATCGTGATTCGTCGGCCTGCTCGATCGGACAAGACCCCAGTCGGTACTTCCAGGAGAGCGCTGGTGAGTTGGGTTGTTGCGAAAACGCTCATGCCAAGGGCGTATGAACCGGCGACTTCAGAGAAGTAGATGATCGCGAACGGACCATAGAGTCGCAGGTCCAGCAGCAGGTTGAACCACAGCAGACGCCGCAGATTCGGGTGTGCACAGATCACAACGACGTCGCATCAATCATCAGTCAGCGTCCGCGGGTTCGGATCAATCTCGGGTCATGTTGTTCGCGATCCTTGCCGCAGTCTGTCGATTTTCTATGCCGTGATCAGCGGGTTGCGCACGGTGATGTCCCTGAAACGACTGAAGTCGCGATCAGCGGTCCACAACTCACGCACGCCGTGCTGCAGGCACAAGGCAGCAATTCGAGCGTCGTGCACCATTGGCCCACGAATGCGGGCGCTGGTGAGTAGTGGGACGAGTGTGCCCCAGTGATTTCCTGATTCGGTCAATAACAAAAGAGTGGGTGACGCCATCCAGGCTTCTACCTGCTCTATCGCGTGTTTGATGCTCGATGGTGGATTGAAGATCTTGTCATGCGTGGTTATGGCAATGAACTCATGGATACATGGCCAGGGCAGTGCCCACGCTGCCTGTCCTTCAGCCAGGTCCTTCAGGCAACTTGCGGCCGGCGTAAACCATTCCGAATCGCGCCGATGTGCATAAACCAGAATATTTGTATCGACGGCGATCAACCGTTCCGCCCTTCGTACGACAGGTCGCGAATCTGATCCCAACTCAATCTGCGAGCGGCTGGCTGCAGTCCTTCGCCATCGATACTTGCATCCTTCATGCGGAACCTGGATCGCGATTTATGCTCGCTGAGCACTTGCTGCAATCCTCTTTCAACAATGACCTTCAGCGTTGTCCCTTCGCGAGCAGCGAGTTTCTTGGCCTGATCGAGCAGTGGATCGGCGATATCGATGGTAGTCTTCATATGGGTACCCATATCACATGACCCATACTCCCGCCTCCTGGCGTTCGGGTCAATCCCCGGCCATGTTTTTGGCGATCCTTGCCGCAGCCTCTTCCATCGTTGTCAGCCACAAACCTTCCTTGGCCGGGTTGTAGCTGGTGAAGTTCAGCATGCGCAGAATCACCCGATGTTGTGGCGCCGTGTCCACATCGATGACGTTGATGCAGGCGTTGTCCTGCTCGATGCCGACGGTACCCCATGGCATCTGCATCATGTGGTGAATGAGCAGTCGGTTGACCGCGCCATGCAGAACCGCCAACAAGGTTGTCCACGATTCATCCGCCAGCAGCTTTGCCCAGGCAGGCAGAACCCTGGCTTCAAAATCGCCGAACGTTTCTCCACCTATGAAGCGCGCATTCGGGTCGTGTGCATCGATCCAGGGGTTGGCGATTCGTGCCACCCAATCGCGCTTTTCTTCTGGCGAGAGTGTCTCGATGATCTTCTGCCAGCCGGGTTTCACTTCTTCCAGTGCGGCGATGGGTTCGAGTGTGATGCCTTGCCGATCACCCAGAACGATACGAGCCGTTTCCTGAGTGCGTGGCAGGGACGAACAAATAGCACGATCGAACTGGATCGAGGCCAGTGTTTCGGACTGTCTGGCAGCCTGGGTTCGTCCGCGCGCGGACAGCGGCACGATGCGCTCATCCGGCACCATGCTGCCATCGGCATTGACATAGGCGGCCTCAGCATGGCGCATGAGAAAGATGCGACGACGAGCGGGATGTTCGAACACGTGGTGTCAACCTGATGGGAAAAGGTTAGGAGCCTGTCGGACTTGAGCGATCGTCCCACCCGGCGCAGTAGATCAGTCTCAAGTCCGACAGGCTCCTGGGTTAGGGTAGAGCAGGGTCCGAAACGTCGCAATCCCAGAACTGAGAATGCAGGACTGAGAACCTGACCGGCGGTGCACCTTAGTGTGAGGTCGGTGGTTCAGGCCTGGTCCACAGAAAGAACGAAACACCAGTCAGCGCAGCCGCCTGGATCCCGAGAATCCAGCCTGGCAAACCAAACCACCATCCAGCCAGCAGGATGAGGCCCATGCTGACACTCCCCATCACCTTCGCCGGACGAGAGATGGCGTGATATTGCTGCCATGCCCGGATCGGTGGGCCTAGTCGTGGGTGACCGATCAGCCATGCATGCAATCGCGGCGAGCTGTTGGTGAAACAGATGGCAGACAGCAGCAGGAACGGCGTGGTCGGAAGCAATGGCATCACGATGCCGATGAACCCTAGCACCAGACTCAGGACGCCAATGCCGATCAGCAGATAACGCTTGCTCTCGATGCCCAGGCTCAAGGGCGACCTGCTCCTGCATGAATTTCCGCCATGCTTGCCTCTCGTGGAGTTTCGCGCAAGTGTGGCGGGGTGACGTCGATTCTTGCGATCTCCTGATCGTAAAACGAGGCCAGCCTCTTTGTAGGAGCGATCTCCTGATCGCGAACCGAAACAAAGATCGCGATCAGGAGATCGCTCCCACAAGAGATCTCCCACCAGGGATCTCCCACCAGAGATCTCGCTCCCACCAGAGATCGCTCCCACAATTTGGGGTGGGTCGCCGGGGGTGTCAACAATGCCTGTTCTGCGGCTGGTCAAACTTGCCGGGCTCGCCCTATCATGCGGGTTCAATTTACTGGGGGATGGACATGAACTTTGATATTCCGGAAAAACTTCAGAACTACCTGAAGGAACTGGATGAATTTATCGAACGCGAGATCAAACCAATCGAGAACTCCGACGACAACATCCGGTTTTTCGATCATCGACGTGAAGATGCGCGCACCGACTGGGACAAGGGTGGATTGCCCAGTGAAGACTGGGAAGCGCTGCTGCATCGGGTAAAGCGCATCGCCGATAAAGCCGGTCACTTTCGCTATGCACAGCCAGTGGAATACGGCGGCAAGGCAGGTAGCAACCTCGACATGGCGGTGATTCGCGAGCACTTCGCGAGCAAGGGACTGGGTCTGCATAACGATTTGCAGAACGAACACTCCGTCGTCGGCAACAATGTCGGCCTGATGCTGATGATCCTGTACGGCACTGAAGAGCAGAAAAAAGAGTGGATCGAAGATATGGCGGAAGGCCGGCGTGGTTTTGCTTTCGGCATCACCGAACCCGACCACGGCTCCGATGCCACGCACATGGAAACCAACGCCTACAAGGATGGTGATGAGTGGGTGATCAATGGCGCCAAGACCTGGAACACGGGTATTCACAAGGCCAAGTACGACATGATCATGGCGCGCACCAGCGGCAAGCCAGGTGATGGTGATGGCATCACTGCGTTTCTGACGCCCACCAATGCCGAAGGTTTCAAAGTTGAAGAAATGCTCTGGACCTTCAACATGCCAACCGACCATGGCCGCATCTCCTTGAAAGATGTGCGGGTACCGCATACGTCGATCTTTGGTGGTGAAGGCCGCGGCCTACAGATCGTTCAGCATTTTTTCAATGAAAACCGCATTCGCCAGGCCGCTTCGAGCCTTGGCGCTGCGCAGTTCTGCATCAACGAAAGCGTAGAATACGCCAAGCACCGCAAACCCTTTGGCAAGCCGCTGTCGAGCAACCAGGCGATCCAGTTCCCCCTCGTGGAACTGCAGACCCAATGCGAGATGATCCGAGCGCTGATCCACAAGACAGCCTGGCAGATGGATACGTACGGCGCCTTCACGGTGTCGGACAAGGTCTCCATGTGTAACTACTGGGCGAACCGGCTGTGCTGCGAAGCGGCCGACCGCGCGATGCAGGTGCATGGTGGTCTTGGTTATTCACGACACAAGCCATTCGAGCATATCTATCGCCACCATCGCCGCTATCGCATCACGGAAGGCTCGGAAGAAATCCAGATGCGTCGGATCGCCGGCTATATGTTCGGCTACATGAAACAGCGGGCGCCGAAGGGCGTCAGGGAATAAACGAAGGGAGCTCGCTCCTTCAGGTGGTGGGATAAGTCTCTGGGGGGCGGTCAATGTGGGAGTGGTTCTCTGTGGGGGGGGGGGGTCACTGTGGGAGCGGTCTCCTGACCGCGAAACAAGGATCGCGATCAGGAGATCGCTCCCACAGAAGATCGCGATCAGGAGATATCTCCCACAAGAGATCGCGTTCCCACAACCGGTCAACCCTTCTTCATCATTGACAAAGGTGTGTGCATGAGTGAATTCCAGTCACTCCTGAAAACTGTACTGGCACGCGAGATCGCGGAATATCGCGATCTTGTCACGTGTGAGCGCTTGTCGGGAGGCGCGAGCCAGGAAACTTACCGCATCGTCATCACGACGGATGCCGGTGAACAGAAGCTCTGTATGCGCCGCGCACCGGGTGGCATCAAGGTGGAGACGGTGGCCCAGCATCCCGGACTGGCAACGGAAGCACTGCTGATGCAGGTCGCGCGAGAAGCGGGTGTGCCCGAACCACAGGTTCGCCATGTGCTGACGGACGCCGATGGTCTCGGTGATGGTTTCATCATGGAGTGGCTTGAAGGCGAAGCCCTCGGCGCGCGAATCGTCAAGTCGCCCGAGTTTGATGCCATTCGACCGCGCCTGGCCTTTTTATGCGGTCAGGCACTGGCGCGCATCCACAGTGTCGATGTGGTCGCCACCGGTTTGTCAGATCGACTTGGCCGTCTGACGGCCGAAGAGTTTGTGCACCAGACCTGGGATCGCTACAAGCTGCTCGGTACGCCACAACCGATGATCGACTATGCCGCTCGCTGGTTGCTCACCCATCTACCCAATACCAACCAGCCAGCGCTGGTGCACAACGATTTCCGCAACGGCAACATCATGTTCAATCCAAACGGGATCGTCGCTGTCCTGGATTGGGAAGTGGCACACGTCGGCGATCCGATGCGCGATCTCGGCTGGATCTGCACCAATTCGTGGCGATTCGGTCGCACTGAATTGCCAGTCGGTGGCTTCGGTGAATACCAGGATCTGTTTGCAGGTTATGAGAGCGTGACTGGTAAACCGGTGGATCCACAACACGTGAAATTCTGGGAAGTGTTCGGTTCGTTCTGGTGGGCCATCGGCTGTCTTGGCATGGCCGAACACTATCGATCCGGCCCTGACAAGACGGTTGAGCGGCCCGGCATCGGTCGACGTTCATCGGAGTGCCAGGTGGACTGTGTGAACCTGCTGATACCTGGCCCCGTGCGTTTGCTCGAAGGGGCGCCGATGAACGACGGTGACATGCCAAGGCTCGATGAACTGCTCGGCAGTGTCCGTGACTTCCTGCATGGTGATGTGATGAAGACCACGCAGGGACGCACTAATTTTCTTGCACGTGTCGCCGGTAATTCGCTGGATATCGTGCTGCGTGATCTCGCTACCGGGTCAACACATCGCGCAGAGGAACTCTCGCGATTGCAGGGTTTGCTGGGTCGATCGGGATCGTTACTGGAGTTGCGCGGCGCACTCACTGAGCGACTACGTGCTGGAACGATCAACCTCGATAACCAGGCGCTTATAGATCACCTCAGACAAACGGTGGTCAATCAGGTGGCAATCGATCAGCCAAGATATTCCGGGTACCAAACAGCGGCCAGTCGAGCGCTGAAGGCTTGAACTTGGGGTTCCAGACTCGACGGAAACACGCTTCAATCATCAGCCGGTTGTTACCACTGCTTCTGGCTACGCTGGTGAATTCAGCCCTGGCAGAAGCAACCTATGGGGGCATCGGCGGCACCAAACACGTTGGCCTGCATCAGATTACACCTGCCAACGTGCACACCCTTGTCGGAGCCTGGACGTTCCACACCGGCGATCTCGGCGAAGGATTCGAAAACGAGGAATATAGTTTCCAGACTTCGCCCGTGCTCTGGAGAAATTCACTCTATTTCAGTACCAGCGGCGGACTTGCGTTTGCCATTGATGGCGCAACGGGCAAGGAGCACTGGCGCTTCGACGCTCAGATTCAGAGAAAAGATACGAATTATTCCGAACACGCGTCGCGTGGGGTGACGCTGTGGCACGGTTCCAATAATGGTGAAGATGGTTTGTGTTCGCATAGAGTTTTCCTGCCGACACGGGCAGGAACCATGGCCGCACTCGATGCGTTGACCGGTAAGCCGTGTCTGGACTTTGGTCAGCAGGGGGTGATTGATCTGCGAGCCAGTGCTCTGCCGGAGAAGGCGGATGTTGAACTCGATTTTGGTGACTACGGGATTACTTCGCCGCCTGTGGTGTATGGAGATCTCATCATTGTCGGTTCGGCAATCGGCGACAATCGCGCGGTATCACTGGAACGCGGGGTTGTGCGGGCGATCAACACTCGAACCGGCATTGAGGTCTGGCGCTTCGATCCGATTCCACGACAAGCCGAGGACCCGGCGAGATCGACCTGGGAAGGAAATAGTGCCAGTCGCACAGGTGCGGCGAATGCGTGGGCACCCTTGTCTATCGATGTAGATCTTGGTTTGGTGTTTGTACCAACCTCGTCACCGAGCCCGGATTTTTATGGCGGCGAACGGCTGGGCGACAATCGATATGCCAATTCCATTGTCGCGCTGAATGCGAAGACTGGTACTGTGGTGTGGCACCAGCAGACCGTGCATCACGATGTGTGGGACTACGACAACCCGGCGCAGCCCGTGTCGGTGGAACTGGATGTCAATGGCGAGCGTGTACCTGCGGTGGTGGTCGCCACCAAGACTGGCATGTTGTTCACCTTTCGGCGCGACAACGGGTTGCCGATTCACGGCATGGAAGAACGCGCCGTACCGGCATCGGATATACCTGGCGAACGATTGTCACCGACACAGCCCTTTTCATCGATCCCGCCGCTGGCATCGCAGAAGGCGTTGACCGCGCAAGATGCTTTCGGGGTGGTCTATTTTGACCGCCTCGCCTGCGAAGACGTGCTCACAAGCATGCGCACGGAGGGCATCTTCACACCACCGTCGCTCAATGGTTCGATCATGAATCCCGGCTGGGGCGGAGGTATTAACTGGGGTGGCGTCGCCATCGACCCGGAACGTCAGATTGCGATTGCCAACGTCAATCAGTTGCCGGGTCTTGTGCGACTCATACCGCGCGAGTCGGCGCAGCAGCTGATCGATTCCGGCGAACTCGACGACTGGGATCTGGCGCGCATGGAGGGTACCCCCTACATCATGGCTCGCCGCATCTTCCTGTCACCACTCGGCCTCCCGTGTACTCAGCCGCCCTGGGGAAAACTGGTTGCTGTGGATCTGCGTGCCTCAACCATTCTGTGGGAACGCCCGCTCGGCACGATCGAAGATCTGGTGCCGGCTTTTGTCCCCAACTTCGAATGGGGCGTGCCGAACATGGGCGGTCCGCTGGTCACGGCAAGTGGACTGATTTTTATCGGCGCTGCCATTGAACACGCGTTTCGAGCGTTTGATATAAAGGACGGCAAGGAACTCTGGAAAGCACGGCTGCCGACGTCGGCCAACGCCACGCCGATCAGCTATGAGATTGAGGGCGAGCAGTATGTGGTGGTTGCCGCAGGTGGCCATGGTGGGCTCGGGACTGCGCGGGGAGATGGGCTGCATGCGTTCAGGTTGCCGGCGCAGTGACATTGTTCGAGCGGTAGCAGGTAAGATTCAGGAACGCGTTTAAAACCCACTTGACCTCAATTGGACAAAAATTACGCAACCGAAAATGCTGCGCAGGGGTATTTAAGAGCTTCGGAATGATTGACAGGATAGAAGGTCGGGATTGCAGCGGAAATCAAACCGTAAGGTCACAACCGATGAAGTTGGTAGATTCAGTCATGAGACGTCGAGTAAAAGCGCCCTGTGGGAGCGATCTTGCGATCACGAACCGTTGGTTCCGGGACTTTGTGGGAGCGATCTCCTGATCGCGATCTTCGATGATCCCAACAATCGCGGCCAGGAGACCGCTCCTGCAGCGGAGAGGGCTGCCCGACACCGCGATGTGTTGTGCGTCGGAAGCTTTACCAATTATTGTCGAATCAAGGTTAATTCAGGTGTGAGCACAACCGCATGAACGACACAGGCTTGCCAGGCTACGACATTCCAGACGTTGAGAAGTGGCTGAGTACCCACGTACCCAGCCTGATTGCGCCGCTGCGCTGGACCAAACTGGAAGGTGGACACTCGAACCTCACGTACCAGCTGGAGGATAGTCGTGGTAACAAGGCGGTGATACGCCGTCCGCCGATGGGTGAGTTGTTGCCCAAGGCGCACGATATGGCGCGAGAGTGGTCATTGATTTCTGCACTCGGCGAAACACAGGTACCCGTACCGGCAGCGCTGGGCTTTTGTAGTGATACATCGGTGACCGGTGCGCTGTTCTATGTGATGGGGCACATCGACGGGCATCCGCTGTACAACTCGGATGACACCCGCAAATGGGTGCCGGAGTCGCTTCGGCAGCGAATGGCGTTTTCGTTTATCGATGTGCTGGCCGATCTGCATAGTGTCGACCCCACTGCGGTTGGGCTAGGAGATCTTGGCAAGACCGACAGCTACGTTGGCCGGCAACTGAAAACCTGGTATCGATCGTGGACAGCTTCTGTGCCGGGCGCGCAATACGATGATCCCCGTGCCCATTCGCTGCAGGAATATTTCCTCGCCAACCTACCGGATCAAGGTGTTGCACGGATTGTGCACGGTGATTACGGTGTGCATAACGTGCTGATAGGGTCGGATGGCACCGTCGCTGCTGTTGTTGATTGGGAAATCTCCACCCTGGGTGATCCATTGGCTGATCTTGCCTACGCCTTGAATCCATGGCCGGACCCGACGGATGCCATTGCGCCGACAGAGACTGCGGCATTGGGAGTGCCCGGTTTTCCAAGCCGGACGCAGTTGAAAGATCGATACGCGGCGCGCACTGGACGTGACCTTTCGCGCCTTGACTATTACATAGGGTTCAACCGCTGGAAGTCCGCCGCCATCATTCATGGCGTTTATTCGCGTTACATGGAAGGCAAAAAGAGCAGCGAGGGCATTGACCTGGTCGAGTTGCGCAGTCGCATTGACCAGTCGCTGGGGCTTGCCGAACAAGCCGTCGCACGTTTGCGGTGATTGAGCCAAATCGACCGGATCGTTTCTCGGGAACGTGGAGCATGATCGGATTCGAGGTATCGGTGCAAAACAAATGTGGCGGGGCGAGCCGGGAAGGGTAGTGCGCCCCTGCGCGAACAGGGATACTGACCGCTGACCTGAACAGGACCACCCATGAACGCGAGCAATTCCCTCACCCGCTGGATTCTCATTGCGCTGGTCGTGGCTATCGCCAGTGGCCTGATACTGCGGGCGCTGTCTATCGATACTGCCAGCTGGATCGAAGTCTGCGGCATGGTCACAACGCTGTTTTTGCGCCTCATCAAGATGGTGATCGCCCCATTGGTGTTTGCAACGCTGGTGGTGGGAATCGCCAAGATGGGTGAAGTAGAGGCCGTTGGTCGCATTGGTCTCAAGGCCATGACCTGGTTTGTGGGTGCATCGCTGGTGTCATTGTCACTGGGCCTGGTGTTGGTCAACTTCTTCCAGCCCGGCGTTAATCTGGGTATCGAATTGCCGGATGCTGGCGCGGCCAGCGGAGTCACCGCCACAGCGCTGAGCTTCCAGGAATTCCTCGTGCATCTCGTTCCGACCAGTATCGTCGATGGCATGGCCCGCAACGAAATCCTGCAGATCGTCGTGTTTTCAGTGTTCTTCGGCGTCGCTTGTGCAGCCGTGGGCAAACCTGCCACGGTGCTCGTTGATGCGCTGGAAGGCGTGTCCTACGTGATGCTCAAGGTGACGATGATGGTGATGTGGTTTGCGCCGTTTGCTGTCTACGCGGCAGTTTCCTCGGCGATTGCCCGCAGTGGTCTTGAAGTGATCGCGGTGTACGGCACTTTCATGGGTGAGTTCTACATCAGCATCATCATTCTATGGATCGTGATGTTCTGCGCCGCCTGGCTGGTATTGCGTGGTCGAACTGTCGGGCTGTTTCGTGCGGTGCGAGAGCCGGTGTTGTTGGCCTTTGCCACGGCATCCTCCGAAGCGGCCTATCCGAAGACACTTGCACAGCTGGAGAAATTCGGTTGCAGCAATCGGGTGACCTCGTTTGTGTTGCCACTGGGTTACTCGTTCAACCTTGATGGCTCGATGATGTATTGCACCTTCGCAACATTGTTCATCGCGCAGGCCTATGGCATCGAGCTGTCGATGGGGCAACAGATCACCATGCTGCTGATCCTGATGGTGACGTCTAAAGGGATGGCTGGTGTACCGCGGGCATCACTGGTCGTGATTGCGGCGACGTTGGCCCAGTTCAACATTCCTGAGGCTGGTCTGCTGCTGTTGTTAGGCGTTGATCATTTCCTCGACATGGCGCGTTCTGCGACCAACGTCATCGGCAACAGCATTGCTTCTGCCGTAGTGACCAAGTGGGAGGGCCAGCTGCGGCCGGAAAACACTGAAGAAATTGAACTGAAGGAGGCACTCACAACGGATGTGCCCCATCACCACCAGCACGGATCGCCGTGAAGATCTAGCCGATTGTTTCTGGCTGCGAGCTGTCTCGCGACAACTTCGCGTGTCCCATACCGTACACCAGGTATACCACCACGCCGAGTGCGAGGTAGATGAGGAAGAAGTTCCGGGTCGTGTCCTGGGCCATCAGGGACATCACCAGAAACAGGCACATCAACGCCCCAAGAATTGGTGTCAGTGGATAGAGTGGTACGCGAAAGGGTCGGTGCAGCGTAGGTGAGCTGATTCGCAGGAAGATGACGGTCAGGCAGACCATGGCAAATGCCGCGAGTGAGCCGACGTTGGTCAACGCGGACAATGCATCCAGAGACATGAACCCGGCAAAAATGGCCGCGATGACGCCGACAATGATTGTGCCGGTGGCTGGGGTTCGAAAGCGCTTGTGAATGGTCGAAAAAGTCCTGGGGATCAATCCGTCACCGGACATCGTGTAAAACACGCGCGTCTGCGCATACAGCAGCACCAGCATCACCGACGACAAACCAGCGATGGCGCCGATCTTCACCAGCACAGCGAACCAGGGCAAGCCCATCATGTTCACGGCTTTGGCGATCGGCGCAGGATCATTGAGCGCGGTGTAGGGCACAACACCCACCAGTACGGCCGCTGTCAGCACATACAGAATCGTACAGATCAGCAGCGAACCGATGATGCCGATCGGCATGTCCCTTGCGGGGTTGCGCGATTCTGCGCCGGCGGTCGATACCGCTTCAAAGCCGATGTACGCAAAGAAGATCACCGCCGCACCACCGATGATGCCGCCTAGCCCGAACCGCGAGTCGTTCTGGCCGGTGAGCACGTCACCGGCCGCACGCACGATATCGGCCCACAGGCCACGTTCGGTGCCGGCCGGCGGCGGAGGGATTTCGTCAGGCACCAGCGGTGTCCAGTTGGCCGGGTCGACAAAAAATGCACCGATGATGATAAAGGCGATCACCACCGTCAGCTTGATCGCGACGATGATGTTGTTGACACGAGCCGATTCGGATATGCCGACAACCAGTAGCGCGGTGACTACACCAATGGCGAGCAGCGCGGGAAGATTCACGAGGCCAGTGGTCGTGGTGCCGTCGGCGAGCGTGACTTCAACGCCAGGCGCCGCCGCGAGAGTGGGGGGAAAGACGATACCGATGTCCTTGAGTAGACTGACCATGTATCCCGACCAACCAGCTGCAACCGTTGACGCGGCAAGGCCGTATTCGAGTATCAAGAGCAGACCCATGATCCAGGCCGCAAACTCGCCCAGTGAGGTATACGTGTACGAATAGGCGGAACCGGAGACCGGCAACATCGACGCAAGTTCGGCGTAACAAAGCGCCACAAACGCGCACAACAAACCGGTGATGATGAATGACACCATGATGGCAGGGCCGGCATAGTTGGCCGCCGCGCTTCCGGTCAGAACGAAGATTCCGGTGCCGATAATGCAACCGATACCGAGCGAGACAAGATTGAGCGCGGTGAGCTCCCGCTTCAGAGTGCTACTGGCATGTTCGGCCTGCACCTGTGCCACCGACTTGCGTAAAAAAAGACGGTTCAAACCGGTTATCGACTGTCCCGTTGTCACTGCCACCTCCCTCCACAGATAAACAAGCGGTCAAGTGGACGTGAAGCAGTGATGACATGCAAGTGCCTGTCTTCCCGAATCACCTTTTCGCAATCACCTTTTCCCAATCACCCTCGGGCCTCAAACGGGGCCCGGCGCTCGAGCACCTGCAGCAGGGATGTCGGGCGCTGCCTGAGTCGACGATACCGGCAGAGGCGAACGTGCTGACCTCGCAGGGGGCCATGACGTCGTGGTGCTGCAGGTGGCTGGCTATTGACCTCGCCAGAATGGACCAGGAGGGTGTGTTCAGTCATCGCTGCGCCTCATCAGGGGTGGTGAGGCGATTCTCCAGAAACTGGTTTTTATCGGGTCTGTTTTCCGGGTCCACAGGATTGCCTTCGGCAGAGAGCGACCTGGGGAGTCGCGTGTTCATCCGTGATCCCGACACCTCACTGTCGCCTCCATGTCGCAACGGAATGAGCATGTTCTTCCAGAATTCCTCGGACAACGGGTAACACTCCGGATGGGTGACGCCCAATCGTCCCGGCTGCGTGCCGGGCCGATACACAAGCGTGCCAAACAGCACATCGAGCGCGGACAGGGTGACGGCAAAGTTTTTTGCCTCCGCTGGATCGCCACTGTGGTGGTAGCGGTGCAGTTCGGTACCGGTGAAGAGGAAGTTGAACCAGCCGGCGCGAAGGTCGACGTTGCAATGGGAGACCAGCCCTTGCAAGCCGATGATCGACGATGCGGCAAAGATCGATTCGGGCGACGCACCCAGCCAATAGAACAGCGGTACACGAATCAGCGCCTGGATCAGGATGGCGTTGAACGGGTGACCGGCGGGGTGCATGAGCACATACACCTGTGTTGGCAGGTGATGCGACACATGGGTGCGCCAGAGAAAGTGCTTGAACCATCCATTGGCTTCATGACTCCAGCGATGCTGCCAGTACTGCAGGAAATCGAAACCGATGATCAACGCAGGTGCAGCAATCCAGACGGGCCATCCAGTGATGGGTCCGGTGTGGCCGTCGGCCAACTCGATGCCGATCCACGCCAGCGCAAAATTGGTGAACGCGAGGGTAACTCCGCCGCCCACAAAGTACTTCAGGTCGCGGGAAAAAAAAGATCGCATCGTCATTCGCCAACGTGTGTCCAGGGGGTAGCGAAACTCGAGGGCAACCAGCACTGCAATCACCAGCCCGGTCGATGCACCAAGCGTGATACCCAGGTTCCACTGGTTTGAGATGGCGAGTGTGGTCAGCGTCAGTTTGCCACTGAACAGCAGTGGCCAGGTGAGCCAGGTCACCGCCCAGGGCGCTGTCGTTGCGGTCAATCCCCGCTGCATGGGTGCGACTACGGACATGGGTTCTTATCTCCTCACCTGCGTTGGGCTAGCAGCTTGTTGCACAGGTTTCACCGTGGATGGCGCCAATCCGTGCCAGAGCGCGTCCAGCATGGCACGCAGCATCGAATCGGACACCGCGCCCCCGTGCATGCCTGTCAGTTCGAACAACGCCACGCTGTGCAGAGCGGCCACTATCAACGCGGCCGCAACCCTGGGCTCTGCGGTTGCGAGTTCGCCCTGCAGTTGCCGTTCGGCGAGAAACGTCGCGATCGCGACATGAAATGATGTTGCCGGTGATTCGCCAAACTGCCCGAGTAGTGTCTCCAGGCCAATGTCGGGATGGGTGATCAGCGGGAGCATCTGCGGGATGGCCTGACGGAAGTAGCACAAGGTCATTGCGCCAATCACGTGCAACGCCTTGTGTGTGTCGGGTTCGGTGCGGACCTTCGCCAGCAGCGTTTCGGTATCCGGGATAGGTGGTGCCATGGCCGCGAGGAACAGCGCAACCTTGGTCGGATAGCGCTTGAACAGGCTGCTTTCGGAAATGTTCAGGCGGCGAGCAATTTCCCGTGTCGAACCCTGCGCCCCGCTGACGATGAATACCTCACGCGCGGTACGCAGGATGTCGCGATCCTCGATGGTCCTGGGTCTTGCCATGGCATCGCTCCGGGATGCAAGCCAGCGACGGGGTCGCCAGTTATTAAGTAAGCACACACTTAATAACCTGAATCGGGGGCTGACGCAAGCAGGAATGCAGACGCGCGTAGCGGGTTGCTGCCCAATGTCGAACTGGAAGTCGGTCAAGCCGATCAGGCAGTCGGCACGCCCAACCTACAACCCCACCAGATCTTCATCACTGAATTCGCTGATCACATCACCTGCATCGCCGAGGGTTTCGGTATCGATGTTGATGTCGGTCGTGATCGGGGCTGCAGTGTCGCTGCCCTGGCCGATATCAGCACCTGTCTCAGCGCCGCTCCCAAG
>JAYSTS010000194.1:0-14735 GCA_043719475.1 Gammaproteobacteria bacterium
GTGATTGGCGAAACCGCCGAAATCGGTGACGACTGCACCCTCTACCATGGCGTAACCCTCGGCGGCACCACATGGGAGAATGTCGTCAAGGCGCGTTCAGGGAATGAACTGCTCGTTCAGGATGCGTTCCTCGAGGTTGTGCTCTGGGTCGAACAGCAATCGGATCGGCGCGTCCCCATCCTCGTGCACGTGCACCTCGACCACGTTGCGCACCTCGGTCTGGTCGGCCACTGCCGACACCGGGCGTTTGTAATGGTCAAGCACCTCGAAAGAGACCCGGGCGGTGTGCGGCAGCACCGCGCCACGCCAGCGGCGCGGCCGGAAGGCGCTGATCGGCGTCAGCGCAAGCACGCCCGCGCCGATCGGCAGGATAGGGCCGTGTGCAGAGAGGTTGTAGGCCGTGCTACCTGCGGGTGTCGCCAGCAGACAGCCGTCGCACATCAGCCGCGGGATGCGCTCCTTGCCATCCACGAGCACGCGCAGGTTCGCCGCCTGGCGCGTCTGCCGCAGCAATGACACCTCGTTGATCGCGTAGGCTGTGTGTTCCGAGCCAGAGTCGGACACCACCACCATCTTCAGCGGGTGTAGCGTGGCCAGTTGGGCATTGTCCAGGCGATCGATCAGGTTTTCCTCGTGGTAGGTGTTCAGCAGGAAGCCAACGGTGCCTCGGTTCATGCCGTAGATCGGCGTGCCGCGCCGCATCGTGCGATGCATGGCCTCCAGCATGTAGCCGTCGCCGCCCAGCGCCACGATCACGTCGGCCTCGTCGGGCGGCACGTTCGGGTAGCGTGCCTTCAGGTCCGCTGCGGCAGCCAGCGCGTTATCACTGCGACTGCTGATGAAGGCGATTTTTTCGAAGGGCATGACTATTCCTGTGGTGCTTCGTTTCTCGGCGCAGGATAAAAGGATAACGGCTGTCTTCGTTGATTGCTCTGAGTACTGCTGCTGGCGGCTCGTCAGGCTGTCGTCAAGGAGGAGTTGGTGGATGATCTCGCGTGTTGGAAGTTCGCAGGTGCGGCGGAAGCTGGAGGTTGAGTTACAAGAGATTGGGCGCAAGGGGAAGTTCGGAATACGGTTTCGAAGGGCTGGAGCCGTATTGTATCTGCGGGTATGAACGGGCCCTTGCGGCGACACTGGAATCAGATGGCATGTTTGAGCTTCCGCGTTCAGATGAGTCGTTACTGGAACGAACTGCCCGCCGGTGATCGTGCGTCGTTCGATGGAGGCATGCTTGCCGACCAGAGCACACGCCACGGCTCGAACTCTGGTACGAATACAGTAAGTCGTTCTTATCTGGGGATGGTGTGCGCTAAATCGACAACCTGCGTTGCACTGACACGCTCGCGTCGAGCTTCTACCGCGCAGACTCCTGGCCCAGCGGTACTGCGAGTTTGACGCGCCAAAACCGGGTGCGAGCACCCTCGACACTGAAATCGTTGTCGGTGACGAGGATAAGTTCGTTCGGCGAGATCACGACTAGTCCCTCCAGATCACGGTCCATCTCCGGCGCATCATCTGTCGTAAGCAGCAGTGACTTCGGCAGGACAGGAAAATCATACGGTGGATCTACAGCGGCACTGGATTGTTCAAGTGTCGGGCGGGTGCGGACGTCCATATGCGCGACCGGCACGTGGTACTGAGGGCTCAATGTCACCTGATAGAGTTTCGTCGTTCGCGAGATGCGCTCGAGGATGACCAATCGATCCGGACCTATCACGGCCATCTCGCTGACTTTGACGTCAGCCAATTCGCCATCGCCGGCTTTTTGGTCTCTTAAAAAAGTCGCGGGCGCATCCAGTGGATACAGGAATTGTGCGGCCAGGGCACCGGTCAAGGCGTCAAGTTTCCACAGACGCACGTGTCGAGCACTTTCGCAGGCCGCCACACCCGGATGGGCGAGAGGGCTCTGAAATACGAGATAGAGCCAGCGTTCATCCGGTGAGACCGCCACGGCCTCGAACCCTCGATTGAGCCGACGGCGCAAGGCTATCGCGGGCAGCACGGGCTTGACGCCGTAGTCCGCGCCCTCGAGCGTTTTTTCGAGCCCCTTAGGAACCCAACGCTCTAACACCTGTCCGTCCTGCCCGACACGCAGCAGTGATGGCCCGTATTCGTCGCCGATCCAGAAGGTTCCGTTCGACAAGGCGACGATTGCCTCGGTGTCGGCACCGGATGGGTCGCTGCCCAAAGCTTCGCCGTTGAGGTCGAAAGCGGGTTCGACGTCGACAGCGCCTGCGGGGATGGGTAGGCCCGATATGGCCCGTCCGCTGACACCACGCAGAGGAAGCCGTTGAGCCAGCCGCACCGTGTCGCCGTCCAATCTGAGTTGGCAAATGGTAGGCCCGACGTCGGGGCGCGGCATGATCTTGGCACCGTCCAAGTTGATGAGCGGCCTGAGATGTTCCAATCCGTAGCGTTCGATAGCCGGCTCGATCTTGAGATTGGGACCGCGATCGGCGATAGACCAGAAGGTGCCCTTCGGCTCACCCGGTCGTTGTGATAACCCTGACCCGAGGCCGAGCGTCAATCGCATGCGCGTGCCATTCGCAAGCGCGATGACTCCGAGCGAAACGTCCCGCCATGCCAGGCGCTGTGCTGTAAATTTTGGTCCTGACAGGGTTATCTCTCTTCAAATCGAGGTTCGAGCCAATCGTATCCTGCGACCGGCGGATTGTCGTTGGATGAGCCGTTGAGTCATGAGCCGTTGAGGCCGGCTGCTGATGTGTGTGACCTACCGCTATCGCCCGGGTCGGGAATCTGTCATCTGAAGACACGAGCCAGGCAGCTTGAACTTTTTCGGTGAACGTCCCAGGGGCATGCACACCATGACCCACCTGCGCTGCACCAAGGAACATCTCCAGCACGTCCGGATCGCTTGCATGGCTATTCGAGCGCGAAACGGAAGTATGGCCGGCAAGTTCGGGTTTGATAATGCGGTCGAAATGGCGGCTGAAGCGGTGGAGTTTGTGGCTAATCCGAAGGCGCGCGATCGCACTTTCGGGAACTGATAGGGGGTTAGCCTGCGCGGCAGAAGCTCGACAGGCGGCGGCGGGGCAACGATGGCTCGCTTATCCGTTCGTTTTCGTTGCGTAGCGCTTAACTTAAGCGCCTCAAACGAACGAAAAACCGGACTCGAATTGACACTCGCCTCGCTCCGCCGCCTGCTGCCGCGCAGACTCCTGGCGTCCCGTGATAGCACAGCGTCTTGGGCGCCGGTTTTCCGCAGTCTTGCACGGCGGCGCGATGCGGTGGCAAGTCCGGCGGCATTGAGGGTCTTTCTGTGGTTGACGGCTTGTAGCAGGTCACAGGCTGAAATAGCGTTCGTGATGCTGATCAAGTCATAGTGAGAAAAAACCGATTGACGATCGGTTTTTTGGTGGTCATGCTCTGTGCATCCTGAGTCGAAAAATTGGGGCGAACAGTTTTGACCAATCCCGGTGTACCGCCATTGGGCGATCTTGAAATTGCGGTGCTCGAAGACATCTGGCGTTCCGGTTCATCCGATTCCAAGACTGTCCATTCACGAGTCAAACATTCGCGTTCGATTGCATTGAACACAGTGCAGTCCACGTTGGAGCGCCTGTTTCGCAAAGGCATCCTGCAACGCGAGAAGATCAGTCATGCCTACGAATACTCGGCAGGCCTGTCTCGCCGGGAGCTGGTTCGCAGACTGGTGGAATCCACCGTACACCGTGTCGCCGGCGCACAATCCGACGCATTTTTGTCGGCCTTTGTCGATTTGGCCGGACAGGCAGACGGCGACCAGCTCAAACGCCTGGAGGAACTGATCGCGCAGCGTCGCGTAGAACTGGATCAGGACCGCTGATGTTGAGTTATGGGCCTTTACTTCAGTCTGCACTGCTGGCCGGCTTTGTTCTGGCGGTTACTCTCTCCTTGCTGATTGCGACCTCTGAGCGTCCGCTAAGCCGGCTACTTTCGAGGCAGTCACCCAGCCAGCGGGTCCGGATACTTTGGTGGCTGCTGACAACGCCTGCGTTGGCCGGTATCGGCTATGCGGTCGTCGCTATCGCAATGCCCTCGTTCTTTCACGACTCGGCCCGATTTGCCGCGACCTGTTCTGCGCATACAGAAAACCTTTTACACTTGTGTGTCTGGCATCCAGTCGACAACGGCCAGAGCGCTTGGTTATGGGCGGCGATTGCCCTGCTGGCCGGGTATGCGGTTTGGTTGTTAGTGCGGGCCCTGGCCGGGGCTTGGCGAGTCCAGCAGGCCCTTCTCACCATGCTGCGTCTGAGCCGTCGTCTTGGGCACGCGGACACGCTTCACGTGGTGGATTCTGATCAGCCCGTAGCTTTCGCTTGGGGCATAGGACGAGGCCATGTTCTGCTCTCCCAATCGTTGCTCGACCAGCTCAACCCAACCCAACTGCAAGTGGTTCTCGCCCACGAGCAGGCGCACCTCGAACATCGCGATGCACTTTGGCGCCTGATCGCAGTTCTGTTGTCGGGGATCCACCTGCCGGGCACCCGTCAACGCTTTTTGCATGACTATGAACTGGTACTGGAGCAGCGATGCGACTTCGTCGCTGCAGCTTCGGTCGGCTGTCATCTGACCGTTGCTGAAACCCTGCTCGCAGTGAATAAGATCTACCGCTATCACGCTTTGGGAAGTACGCCGCTGTCAATGGCCTTCCTCTCCGATTTTTTGCCTGAACGTATTCAGGCGCTGTTATCTCCGAACGGCCAATCAACGTCGTACCTGGGTTCGTTGATGGGCTTCTTCGTGCTGACGTTCTGTAGCCTGTCGACAGGATGGCTGCACTACTTGACTGAGTCACTGATCGCCATGTCGGCAGGATGATCACATCGATGGCCGCATCTATTTTTTTGCCCGAAAAACCGACCTACGATCGGTATTTTGTGGCGGCTGAGTGTTTGGTATTGGTGCGCACACCAGGCCGTCCCAGAAAAGCCGTTGCTGATCTATTGCTATTCGTTAGCCGGAGGTTGTTGTGAACTTGCACCGGATTAGGGTTTTGGCAGCCATCGTCATCTGCAGCATCCCCGCAGTACAAGCGGCCGAACCTTTGCGCCTGGAGGAAGCAGTGAAACGCGCGTTGTCCTCCAACCCATCCGTCGTCGCCGAAGCTGCTCAGCTCCGGGCCGTCCAGGCGCGCGCAGAGCGTGAGGGTCTGCCAACGCCATACGTCATTGGCGGTGAATTCGAGAACGCGGGCGGCACCGGCAATCTGCGTGGTATTGATTCAGCCGAAACCACCTTGCGCATCAGCCGGGTGATCGAACTCGGCGATAAGCGCACGGCCCGACAATCACTTGGCAGGGCTGAGATCAGCCAGCAACAGCACCAGACCGAGACGATGCAGATCAACCTGGCCAGCAGGACCACCACCCGATTCATCGAAGTGCTGGCCAGACAACAACGCCTGGTGTACGCCGAGGAACATGTCCGGCAAGCCGAACGTACTCGACAGGAGGTCGCCACCTGGGTAACGGCTGCCCGCAACCCCGAATCGGAGCTCCAGGCTGCCGAGATTGCGCTCGCCGATGCAGAGCTGGCGCGCGAGTCTGCGCAGCATGAATTGGCCAGCGCCCGAATGACGCTGGCTGCGAGCTGGGGTGTATTGACGCCCGATTTCGGCCTGGTCGTCGGCGACCTGCAAACCCTGCCGCCGGTCGAATCGTTCGAAACCATGGCCACTCGTGTGTCGATGACGCCTGAACTCCGGGCCTCGAGACTCCAGGCGAACACCATCACCGCCCGGCGTCGGGTTGCTGAAGCCAGCACCCGGCCGGATATCGACCTCAGCCTTGGTGTGCGCCGCCTGGAAGGCCTGGACGATCAGGGCTTGGTGCTGTCCGTCTCGGTGCCATTAGGCAGCCGCAAACGCTCTGGATACTCGATTGCCCAGGCTGACGCCGAACTCGCCGCGCTCGAAGCCCGTCGGGACTCTGATCGCTTCGAACGGCATCAAATCCTGTTCGATACCTATCAGGAACTTGTTCATGCACGTCATGAAACACAGACGCTGCGTACACGCATGTTGCCCATCGCCGAGGACGCACTGGCGAATACTCGCCGCGGCTTCGAGGCCGGACGCTTCACGTACATTTCACTGGCGCAAGCACAAAAAACACTGTTCGACCTGAACCGGCGCTCTGTGGAAGCTGCTGCGCGTTATCACCAATTGCTGGTCGAGGTGGAACGCCTCACCGTCACAGTTGAGGACATGAACCCATGAATCGCCCTTTTTTGCCGATTTTTCTCTGCTTGGTGATGGCTGCTTGCGGGCCTGCGGGCGACCCCGCCGACAGTGGCGTTGACAAGCAAGCCAACGAAGACTACGAGCGTGGTCCCAACAATGGACGGCTTCTGCGAGACGGCGAGTTTGCGCTGGAAATCACGATCTACGAAACCAATGTACCTCCGCACTACCGTCTGTACGCCTATAAGAGTGACAGTCCGGTCCCGCCCGCCGAAGCCGTTGTGACCATCGAACTTTCGCGCCTGGACGGCGAAGTCAACCTGTTCACGTTCACTCCGGAGGGCACTTATCTGGTCGGCAGCGGAGAAGTGACCGAACCGCACTCGTTCGATGTGAAGGTGACCGCCGAACATGGCGGCAAACGGTCCAACTGGTCATTCAATTCTTACGAGGGGCGCGTGACCATCCCGGCGGCCATAGCAGAAGACGCCGGTATCCGGGTCGAGCAGGCCGGCCCGGCTCTCATCCGCGACGTCGTGCGTCTGACTGGCACCATCGCCTTTGATGCCAATCGTTATGCGGCCATCAAGGCACGTTTTCCGGGCATTGTGCGGTCGGTAAACGTGCAGCAGGGAGAGCGCGTCCGGCGTGGCCAGACATTGGCGGTTGTCGAGGGCAACGACAGCATGCGCTCCTATCCGATCACTGCACCGTTTGATGGCGTGGTGATCGTGCGCAACACCAACGTCGGTGACGTCGCGGACGCCAGCGCGTTGTTCGAACTGGCTGATCCGTCGCAGGTATGGGTCGATCTGCGCGCCATCGGCACTGACGCTGAAAAACTGGTGCCCGGACAAGCAGCGCGCATCCGTTTGGCAACAGGCACTACCGCAGTTGAAGCGACGATCGATAGTTTGCTGCCGGTGGCTGGTGTTGGGCAGAGCGTTATCGCCCGCGTCAACGTGCCTAACCCGCAGGGCCAGTGGCGACCGGGGATGACGGTCGCCGCTGAAGTTACGGTGGACTCGCGTGAGGTACAGTTGGCCGTGAAGGAAATGGGCGTGCAGCGCTTCCGCGACTTCACCGTGGTCTTCGCGCAGATCGGAGAAACCTATGAGGTACGCATGCTCGAACTCGGCGATCGCGATGGCGAGTATGTCGAAGTGCTGGGCGGGCTCAAACCCGCTACTCACTACGTCACCGAGCAAAGTTTCCTGATTCGCCAGGACATCGAAAAGTCCGGCGCCAGCCACGATCACTGAGGACATCGCCATGCTCGAACGCATCATCCGCGCGTCCATCGCGCACCGCTGGCTCGTTCTCATCCTGGTGCTGGCACTGTCAGGCCTGGGGATCTGGAACTACCGCTACCTGCCTATCGACGCAGTGCCGGACATCACCAACGTCCAGGTGCAGATCAATACCGGCGCACCAGGTTATTCGCCGCTGGAGGCCGAGCAGCGCGTCACCTTTCCGATCGAGACCGCGCTCGCAGGCCTCGCCCGACTGGACTACACCCGCTCGATCTCCCGTTATGGTCTGTCGCAGGTAACGGTCGTCTTCGAGGACGGCACGGACATCTACTTCGCGCGGCAACAAGTCGCCGAACGTTTGCAGCAGGCTGCCTCGCAACTGCCGATTGGGCTGGAACCCACCCTTGGTCCGGTCGCGACCGGCCTGGGTGAAATCTTCATGTACACCCTGGAGCCAGAGCCGGGTTTTGAGGAAACGTGGACACCCACTGCGCTGCGCACGCTGCAAGACTGGGTGGTG
This sequence comes from Gammaproteobacteria bacterium, assembly GCA_043719475.1. Lineage (GTDB taxonomy): Bacteria > Pseudomonadota > Gammaproteobacteria > Pseudomonadales > Azotimanducaceae > SYFY01. The sequence continues at coordinate 7,958 of JAYSTS010000194.1, forward strand.
CGTCCCCAGCTTCGGCATCTGAAAGGTGTCACCGAGGTCAACACCATCGGCGGCTACGTGCGCCAGATCCACATCACACCCGACCCGGTTCGGCTACTGGGTTACGAACTGACGATGCACGACGTGCTGGACGCAGTGGCGCGCAACAACGCCAACGTCGGTGCCGGTTATGTCGAGCGTCACGGCGAACAATATCTGATCCGCGTTCCGGGTCAGGTGGCGGATATGGAGGGGTTGCGGCAGATCGTCGTGGCGACTCGCGATGGTCTCCCGCTGCGCATCGGTGACGTTGCGGAAGTGGTCGAAGGCAGTGAACTGCGCACGGGTGCGGCGACCAAGGACGGCAGCGAGGTTGTGCTGGGCACGGTTTTCATGCTGATTGGTGAAAACAGTCGCGCCGTCGCTCAGCGTACCGCAGACAAGCTTGCAGAAATCGACGCCACGTTGCCCGCCGGTGTGCGCGCGCATACCGCCTACGATCGCACCGATCTTGTCGATCGCGCCATCGCCACCGTCCAGAAGAATCTGGCAGAAGGGGCATTGCTGGTGATAGCGGTACTGTTCCTGCTGTTGGGCAACCTGCGCGCAGCGTTGATCACGGCGGCGGTCATTCCGCTGGCCATGCTGATGACCATTACCGGCATGGTGCAAAATCGGATTTCCGCCAACCTGATGAGCCTGGGTGCACTCGATTTTGGCTTGATCGTCGATGGGGCGGTGATCATTGTCGAAAACTGCGTGAGACGCTTTGGCGAGCGTCAACACCAACTCGGACGCCTGTTGAGCCGAGATGAGCGCTTCGCGCTCGCGGCCAGCGCCGGTGCTGAGGTGATCAAGCCCGCCTTGTTCGGCCTGTTCATCATCACGGCCGTGTACCTGCCGATTTTTGCGTTGTCGGGTGTCGAAGGAAAGATGTTCCATCCGATGGCCCTCACCGTGGTGATCGCGTTGACCGCTGCGATGGCGTTGTCGCTGACCTTCGTGCCTGCCGCAGTAGCATTGCTCATCACGGGCAAGGTGGCCGAGAAAGAAAACGCAATCATGCGCGGTGTGAGCCACTTCTATGCGCCGCTGCTTGAGAAGGTGATCCGGCTGCGGGTGGTGGTGGTCGCCGTGGCAATGGCGCTGGTCCTGGTGTCGGGGTGGTTCGCCACACGCCTCGGCACCGAGTTCATCCCGCAACTGGACGAGGGTGACATCGCCCTGCACGCATTGCGCATTCCCGGCACCAGCCTGACCCAGGCGATCGGCATGCAAAGCCAGTTGGAAGCCCGAATCAAGTTGTTCCCGGAAGTGGAGGAAGTGGTTGCCAAGATTGGTACCGCCGAGGTTGCGACCGACCCGATGCCTCCCTCGGTGGCCGACACTTTCATCATGCTCAAGGATCGTCAGGAGTGGCCAGATCCAGGCAAACCCAAGGCGGTCCTGGTCGCAGAGCTGGAAAAGGCCGTGAAAACCATCCCGGGCAACAACTACGAGTTCACCCAGCCGGTGCAGATGCGCATGAACGAACTGATCGCCGGTGTGCGTGCAGAAGTGGCGATCAAGGTTTACGGGGACGATATGGAACAACTGGTCGAGATCGGTGGCCAGATCGAGACGTTGGCCGAGGGTATCCAAGGAGCCTCCGACGTGGCGGTGGAGCAGGTGACGGGCCTGCCGGTGATGACGATCACGCCGAATCTCGAGATGCTCGCTCGCTATGGTCAGTCAATCGATGATGTGCAGCAGGCGGTCGCTATCGCACAAGGCGGCGCAGTTGCCGGGCAACTGTTCGAAGGCGACCGCCGGTTCGAGATTGTGGTGCGGCTGCCCGATGCGCAGCGTCAGGACCCGCTGGCGCTGGCGTCGCTGCCTGTGCCGGTGCCGGACGACGTCGCAGGCAGCGCGGGCCAGGCGGCCTATGTGCCGCTGGGACAGCTTGCAGCGATCGAGGTCGTGCCAGGTCCCAACCAGATCAGCCGTGAGAACGGCAAGCGTCGTGTGGTCGTCACCAGCAATGTGCGTGGACGCGACCTGGGCTCTTTCGTGAACGAGTTGCGCGATCGGGTCAGTGCCCGTATCGAACTGCCGGAAGGTTACTGGGTCGAATACGGCGGTACCTTCCAGCAGCTCATTTCAGCCAGCCAGCGTCTGTCGGTGGTGGTACCCATGGTGATGGTCATGATCTTCGGCCTGCTGTTCATGGCCTTCGGTTCGGCTCGGGATGCAGCAATCGTGTTCACCGGTATACCACTGGCCCTGACTGGCGGTGTGGCCGCCCTCTGGCTGCGAGAGATTCCGTTTTCCATTTCGGCCGGAGTGGGTTTCATCGCGTTGTCTGGCGTCGCGGTGCTCAACGGTCTGGTGATGGTGAGCTTCATCCGCAGACTGCTCGACCAGGGAGCGCCGCTGCATGATGCCATCGTGAATGGTGCTCAAACACGCCTGCGCCCGGTGCTGATGACGGCACTGGTCGCCGGCCTGGGATTTGTACCCATGGCCATCAACGTCGGCACGGGCGCCGAGGTGCAGCGCCCACTTGCCACCGTGGTCATCGGCGGCATCATCTCCTCGACGCTGCTGACGTTGCTGGTATTGCCGGCGCTGTTTCGTCTGGTTCATGGGAATCACAAGCGGCAGCGTGTCGAGGCTGTCCCATCTTTGGAGGCAACCCCAACGTGATGGATGTAATCCACCACAACACGCGGCTGCTCGCCTGTACCGGCACCGTGCAGACTTCGTTGCCTCAGGATATAGCAGGCCGCTGCCCGCAGACCTGGCGGCGACCGTTGCTGTTTCTGGTGGCGGCGGCTGGACTGTTTTTCTTTGCAATGAACGATGCGCTCGCGCACGCCGTTGCAGAAGGTGACAAGGGTTATATCCAGGAAACATCCGGGGTCCAACTGGTTGCCTTCATGTACCTGGGTGCCAAGCACATGGCGACGGGATACGACCACATCCTGTTCCTGCTCGGCGTGATTTTTTTTCTGTACAGGATGCAACACATCGCCCTGTACGTGACCTTGTTTGCCATCGGGCACTCGACGACGATGTTGCTCGGTGTCTACTTCAACATCGGTATCAACAGCTACCTCATCGACGCCATTATCGGGCTGTCAGTGGTGTACAAATCACTGGATAACATCGGTGCATTCCAGCGGTGGCTCGGCGTCCAGCCCGACACCAAGATCGCGACGTTCGTGTTTGGCTTGTTTCACGGTTTTGGGCTGTCCACGAAGATCATCGAGTACGACATCTCGCCGGATGGCCTGCTCCCGAATCTGCTGGCGTTCAACGTTGGTGTCGAGATCGGACAGCTGCTGGCGCTTGGCGCGATCCTGATCATCATGGGTTACTGGCGTCGGACAGCCAGTTTCTGGCGTCACGCCTACACCGCCAATGTCGCGACGATGTGTGCGGGTTTTGTCCTGATCGGCTATCAGCTCACCGGCTATCTCGTCACCTGACCTGCAACGCGGAAAATACCTCTATGCACAACATGGCCAAACCAACGCCCGACGATCTGCCCACCTCGAAACAGTTGCTGCGTTCCACTCTCCTGGCGCTGGTCGCTGCCATCGCGATTCTGTTCATTGTCGTTCTACCTTCTGAGTACGCCATCGACCCGACCGGCATGGGTCACATGCTTGGGCTGAAGGAAATGGGTGAGATCAAGACACAATTGGCGGAGGAAGCGGCCATCGACGCCGCGATGGATTCCGCTACTGCAAGCGCGGTCGTACAACCAGCCGTTCCACACAGTGCCAGGACAACGCCTGTTGTGACCCAGCCGGAGGCATCGGCGCAGTCTGCGGCGGATAGCTGGCGGGACGAGATGCAGGTAATGCTCACCCCGGGACAAGGCACCGAGATCAAACTTGTCATGCAGGCCGGAGAACGGGCGGAATACAGTTGGGTTGCGCAAGGTGGCGTCGTCAATTTCGACATGCATGGCGATGGTGGCAGACAGTCCATGAGCTATGAAAAAGGGCGCAGCGTTCCTGCCGATGAAGGTGTCCTCGAAGCTGCCTTTGATGGCAATCACGGCTGGTTTTGGCGCAATCGCGGAGATTCCAGCGTAACTGTCACCATTCAGGCGCGCGGCCAGTACGCGGAAATGAAACGCGTGATCGAATCTTGACACCATGCAATGCGCGATCCTCGACACCTTGCATCCATGACCTCCCGTGAAATCACGGGTTACCTTTGAAAGGAGATCTTGAAAATGACTATTCGTACTTTGGTGTTCGCTGTCGTTGCCTGTCTGTCCGGCTCTTCCATGACGGCCTTCGCTCATCCTGGCGGGCACGATGACGATGAGAAGCTCATGCCGACAACCTGCGCTCAACTGGCCGACAGTGAACGCTACACGGACGACGTTTCCTACCCGGAGGTCAAAGCATTGAAAGAACGGTGCGAAGCTGAAAGCAAGGAGTCGGCGGCACCGTTGAAAACGACCGCTCCTCAGCCGTCGGATAACAACAACTGAGGAGAGCCAGGGTGTAGTGCCAACGATGCGCGACACCTTCTGTCCAGACCTGGACGACTGGAGGGAACTCAATGTTCTGGATTCTTCGCCAAGCCAATTTCCGGACGCTATTCCTTGCGCAGGTGGCAGCGCTGGTCGGTACAGGGCTGGCTACGGTGGCTCTCGCTCTGCTTGCCTACGAGCTGGCCGGTTCCAGAGCTGGAGCAGTTCTGGGTACCGCGCTGGCGATCAAGATGACGGTATACGTGCTTCTGGCACCATTGGCCGGTGCCTTGGTACCACCCGCCAAGCGAAAAGCCGTGTTGATCTCGCTCGATGTCATCCGTGCCAGCGTCGTGCTGGTGATGCCCTTTGTTACCGAGATCTGGCAAATTTATCTGCTGATAGCAGTGCTGCAAGCAGCTTCCGCGGCTTTCACGCCACTGTTCCAGTCATTGATCCCCGAGATGCTTCCTGAAGAGCGTGACTACACGCGGGCACTTTCTTTGTCACGCATCGCCTATGACCTGGAGAGTCTTTTCAGTCCGGTCCTCGCAGCCGTCTTGCTGGCCTGGATCAGTTTCCACGGTTTGTTTGTCGGCACCTCCTTGGGTTTCGCACTATCGGCCGGATTGATTCTGACGACGGTGTTCCCGGTAACTGCGGTCGTGAATCGTGGTGTGGCGCTGAGCGAACGCATGCTGCGCGGCATGCGCATCTACCTTCGCACACCGCGACTGCGCGGTCTGCTTGCTTTGAATCTGTGTGCCGCGGCCGGTGGAGCAATGGTATTCGTGAACACGGTAATCATCGTTCGGGAGTTCCTCGGCGGGGATGAGCAGCAACTCGCGCTGGCGTTGGCGGTGTTCGGCGGTGGTTCGATGTTGGCTGCCTTGTTACTGCCCAGGACACTGGATCGGCTGACCGATCGCCAGGTGATGTTGTCAGCCGCGCTGGTGATGGTCCTGGTGTTGCTGACCCTCACGCTGGCTTGGGTTGCATTGCCGATCTGGCGTGGTTGGGCGATGTTATTGCCAGCCTGGGCCTTGATGGGGATCGCCTACGCCGGCCTCGTGACGCCCGGTGGGCGATTGATACGGCGCGCCGTCCACAATGAAGATTTGCAGAGCGTATTTGCTGCGCAATTTTCGTTCTCGCACGTCTGTTGGCTGCTTGCGTATCCGTTGGCGGGCTGGGTCGGTCTGAAGCTCGGCCTCGGGGTTGCCTTGATGGCCCTGAGCGGCCTTGCGGTGGTGGGGTTGTTCGCTGCGATCCGGAGTTGGCCTGCGGATGATCAAAGCGTACTTGTTCACAGCCACGAAGATCTACCGCTCGACCATTCGCATGTCAACTCGCTTGGTCCAGCGCCACATTCGCATCCATTTGTCATAGACACTCTGCACCCGCGATGGCCAGGATAATGGCGTACCAATGCTGCCGCCAGCCTCTGCCTGAGCAGGGTGGCTTCAAACTGGACGGGCAACCCGGTCAGCCTGCGTGTCGTCGCATCCGGCACCTGGTTAAAGTTGCAGCCGTATCAGCCTTGGCGCTGGACTTTTTCTGAGTGGATTCGCGGATTCAACGTCGGTAGTCGCTCATTGTAAACAAGCGAAAATAAGTTTTTGCATAGTGTAGAAAGTCAGGAAGGGCGAGGCTGGAACAACCTGCCAACCGGAGCTTCATTTGAGAGTTGTTTTGACAGTCAGTTCGTGATGGAAAAAAATCGTATGCTATATCGATAAGTTATCCAATCTGGCGGAAGAGGAGTCCGCCATATGCTGGGTCCATGCTGTCCCATCGATAGTGGCATACCCAATAACTTGTTGATAAATAGCGAGTAACAAGTATTTCTGTTCCATGCCCTTCCACGAGGTGCCATTTAATCCCACAATAAATGGCATACAAAATGGCTTACATGGAGCCAGCGTGATGGGGAAAAGGGACCACCTTCCGGGGAAGTTAGCAGCGGTTGCTTTGGGGAAACTGCCCGATGGCTGGCACGCAGACGGGGGCAATCTCTACCTTTGCGTGCGTAGCACGAGCAAGAGCTGGGTTTTTCGGTTCACTGCGCCCGATGGCACTCGTAGAAATATGGGGCTGGGGTCCCTCGGCTCCGTAAGCCTCGCCGTTGCGCGTGAGCATGCGAGGGTTCTCCGTGCAAAGGTCAAGGACCCGCAGTCGCCAATCGATCCCCTCGAAGCGCGGAATCAGGCCCACGCCCAGCAACGACTAGCCCGAAGTTCTTTCGCCGAGAGAGCAAATATCCCTGCGGCATCAGTCGGTTAGGCTGAACCGAGGGGTAGGCGCCTGTCTACAAAGTGATCTTTT